>JACVXW010000071.1 GCA_015661135.1 Chloroflexota bacterium | reverse complement strand
CTGATCATCGCGTCGGCGCAGATGGCCCTCGTTGCTCCCGTTCCGACCTCGGCCGCGATCATCGGCGCCTACGCCTCGGCCACTCGGGAACCCGTGGCCCCGGGCGTCTCGCATGACCAGGGGCGGATCCTGACCACGGCCGGCAGTCAGGCCGTCAACATCGTCGAGGTCGACCCCGCCAACCCCGCCATCTCGTTCGAGGCGTCGCTCTCGAACGGACGCGTTGCCGGTCTTGAGCGGACCACGACACAGGCCGTGAATCGCTCGTCCGACGGCCACCGCGTCGTGGCCGCGATCAACGGCGACGTCTGGGCCGGCAGCTCCAACTTCATGGAGCAGGCTCCCAACGGCCTGCACGTGGAGGCGGGCGAGCTGGTGACGGCCGTGCGGGCCGCACGACCGACATTCGGCGTCGGGGCGGACGGACGCCCAATGCTCGGGTCGCCGGTCGTCAGCGTCACGCTCACGACGAGCGCCGGCACGCAGTTCGTCATCAGCCGGGTCAACCAGTTTCGACGACCGAGTGAGGTTGTCCTCTACACCCCGCGCTTCGGCGGCCAGACGAGCACGGCGGCCACCGGAATCGACATCGTCGTCGGCGGGCTCGCGTTGCCGCTGCGGATGTCGGGGACATGGACGGGGGTCGTCGCCGCCATTCGTCCGGCCGAGGGCGGCTGGCCGATTGATCCCGGGACGGCGATCCTGACCGCACCGTCGACCTCGAGTCTGGCCGCGCTTGCGCCCGGCGAGCCGGTCACCCTGACGGCCGCCGTTACGGCGGGCTGGGAGTCGGTCCAGCACGCCGTCGGCGGGCGCGAGTGGATCGTCCGCGATGGCGCCGTCAACATCTCGCCTCACCCGGCGAGCGCCGACCAGCTCCATGCCCGCAGCGCGATCGGCCTGACCGCCGATGGCCGGCTGATCCTCATCGCGGTCGATGGCGGTCGGTCCGGGAGCCGGGGAATGCGCCTCCCCGAACTTGGCGACCTCATGCTTTCGCGTGGAGCGGTCAATGCGATCAACCTCGATGGAGGCGGCTCCACGGCCCTCGCCGTCCGCCGTGCCGGGACCCCGGGTCCCGTGCTCGTGAGCCGGCCGGAGGGCAGCTCGGAGCGGAGCGTCACCAACAGCATCCAGGTCATCAGCAACGTGCCGACCGGCCCTCTCTCATCGCTCAGCGTCCAGCCAGGATCCGGGAGCGTCTATCGGAACGGCACCGTGAACTTCACGTCCAGGGGAATGGATTCTGGCTACAACCCCGCCCCGCTGACTGCCGGCCAGGTGGCCTGGTCAGTGACGGCCCCGATCGGGACCATCGATGCGGCCGGTCGGTTCCTCGCGATGGCCCCCGGGACCGGTCAGGTCGTCGCGACTGCCAACGGCGTGACGGGCTCGGCGACCATCACCGTGCTCGACGATTCGACGGCCCCGGTCGCTGCGCCGCCGCGGGTCAGCCTGCCGGTCAACGGGGTGATCGGCTCGGGTGTCACGTTGTCGATCGCCTGGGACCCGGCCACGGATAGCGGGTCTGGTGTCGCGTCATACGAACTCCAGCGCAGCGTCAACGGCAAGGCGTGGACGACGATGCCGAAGGCATCGGCCGCCGCCCTCAGCACGACCCTCACCATGCCCCGCGACCGGACCTACCAGTTCCAGGTCCGCGATGTGCAATTCATCAAGGGCACGTGGAGCCCGACGGCCTCGAAGTGGCTTGACGGTGGTACGGCGAGGACGACCCGGTCCACCGGCGGCATCGCCCAGTTCACGTTCACCGGCAGCTCGGTCGCCTGGGTAGCTGCGGTGAGTCCGCTGCGCGGCGCCGCGGATGTCTTCATCGACGGCGCATTCGCCGGCAACGTCAACACGAACCGCTCGACATCGGCTGCGAGGTTGATAGTCTTCAGCCGCACCTGGCCGACTTCGGCCCAGCGAACGATCGAGATTCGCACGCTGGGAACGCCGGGCAATCCACGGGTTGACCTGGATGCATTCGTCGTGCTCACGCCAGCCAGCGCGGTCACGCCGGCGCCGACCCCAACGCCATCTCCCACGCCCGCACCGACTGCTGGCCCAACGCCCACGCCTTCTCCGACACCCCCGGCGTCCGCCGGCGTCGTGCTCGTCGGAGCCGGCGACATCGCGTCATGCGGCCTCACCGCGGACAGCGCGACGGCGAAGGTGGTGGCGGGCATTGCCGGGACCGTCTTCACGGCCGGTGACAATGCGTACGAGCTTGGATCCGCCGCCGAGTTCCGCGACTGTTACGGTCCCACGTGGGGCGCCTTCCGCGATAGGACGTACCCGGCTCCGGGCAACCACGACTACGGGACCTCGGGCGCAGGGTCCTACTTCAGCTACTTCGGCGCCCGGGCAGGCCCGGTCGCCGGCGGCTGGTATGCCTACGACCTGGGCGACTGGCGGATCTATTCGCTGAACTCGAATTGCGCGGAAGTGGGCTGCGCCGCCGGCAGTCAGCAGGAGCAATGGCTGCGCGCCGACCTCGCCGCGTTGCCCCGTGCCTGCGTGCTGGCCTACTGGCACCACCCTCGCTTCAGCTCAGGACAGCACGGCAACGGCCCGGAGGTCGGGCCACTCTGGAACGCGCTCTACGACGCCGGCGCGGAGGTCGTCATCAACGGCCACGATCACGACTACGAGCGGTTCGCACCCCAGACGCCGGCCGGCGCCGCCGACCCGGCGCGGGGCATTCGCCAGTTCGTGGTCGGCACCGGCGGAGCGAGCCTGCGCGGCTTCTCGACCACTCGCGCCAACAGCGAGGTCCGCAACAGCACCACGTTCGGGGTCCTCAAACTGACCCTCTCTTCGGGCAGCTACGCGTGGCAGTTCGTTCCGGCCGGCAGCGGCACGTTCACGGACTCGGGCACCGGGACCTGCCGCTGACGGGTCTACTTGACGTTTCCGCCGACCGCTATAGGCGGACGCTCGGGGGACGATCGCGGTCGAACATGTGGACCGTGTCCACGAAGCGCACTGTCTTTGTCTGGTAGGCCATCACGAGCGAGTGCGTTCGGGCGCCGCCGCCGAAGAACCGGACGCTATCCAGCAGGTCTCCCTTGGTCACACCCGTGGCGGCGAAGACCAGTTGATCGCCGGAGGCGAGATCTGCGGTCCGGTACACCCGCGTCTCGTCACCGTGTCCCATCCGTCGCCCACGCTCGCGCTCCTCCTCGTTCCGGTAGCGGAAACGGGCCTGGATCTCGCCGCCGAGACAGCGCAGCGCGGCGGCGGTGATGACGCCCTCGGGCGCGCCGCCGATTCCCATGACCGCGTGCACGCCGGTGCCCTGGACGGCGCAGCTGATCGCGGCCGACAGGTCTCCATCGGTGATGAGCTTGATCCGGGCGCCCGTGGCACGCACTTCGGCGATCAGGTCGACGTGGCGTGGCCGGTCCAGGATGACCACGGTGATGTCGCCGGTCCCGCGCCGGAGGATCTCGGCGATTCGGTGAATGTTCTCGGTCGGCGGCCGCGTGATGTCCACCTGGCCGGCGACGAGCGGCCCGACGCACAGCTTCTCCAGGTAGGTGTCCGGAGCGTGGACCAGACCGCCGCGCTCGGATGCGGCCAGGACGGTGATGGCATTGGCCGACCCGGTCGCAACGAGGTTCGTCCCCTCGAGCGGGTCCACCGCGATGTCAATCTCGGGAACGGAGCCACCGTTGGCCCGCATGCCGACCTGTTCGCCGATGTAGAGCATCGGCGCCTCGTCCCGCTCGCCCTCGCCGATGACGATGGTACCGGCCATCTCGATCTCGTCCATGGCCGCCCGCATCGCCTCGGTCGCGAGCCGGTCCGCCTCCATCCGATCGCCGCGACCCATGAGCCGCGCGGACGCGATCGCGGCCGCCTCCGTGACCCGGACCATCTCGAGGGCGAGCAGCTGCTCCATCAGTGTCTGAAATGCCTTCGACCCGTGAAGACCATCGCCAGATGGTGGCGATCCGCCACCTCGATCGCCATCTCGTCGCGGATGGAGCCGCCGGGCTGGATGATCGCCGTGATGCCGGCCTGGGCTGCGGCCTGGATGCCGTCCGGGAACGGGAAGTAAGCATCGCTGGCCATGACGCTCAGGCGGGATCGATCACCGGCCCGACGAAGGGCGATCTCGACCGAGACCTGGCGGCTCGCCTGGGCGGCGCCGATCCCGACCGTGGCCCCGTTCCGGGCAAGCACGATGGCGTTGGAGCGAACGTGCCGGACCGTACGCCAGGCGAACAACAGGTCGGTCAGTTCCTCGAGGGTGGGGCGCCGGGTCGTCACGACCTGGAGCCGCCCGCGGTCGATGGCGAGCGTGTCCAGCGTCTCGACGAGGAGGCCGCCGCCAACCCGCTTGAAGTCGAGGTTCGCGATGCCGTAGTCGCGCATGCCCTCGGTCGGGTTCGGCGGGACGGCCAGGACTTCCAGGCCGGGCTTCTGGCGCAGGATTCCGAGCGCCACCGGGTGGTACCCCGGCGCCACGACGGCTTCGTAGGCGTTCTGGGCGATGGCCCGTGCCGTCGCCGGGTCCAGTTCGCGGTTCACCCCGACGATGCCGCCGAATGACGCGACCGGGTCTGTCTCGAGCGCCCTCCGGTACGCGTCCACGAGCTCGTCGGCCGAGGCCACGCCGACCGGGTCCGTGTGCTTGGCAATGACGACCGTGGCACCGGTGAAGTCGGACGCGGTCCGGTACGCGGCATCGAGATCGAGCAGGTTGTTGAAGGACGGCCGCTCGCCGTGCAACTGGGTGCTGTCCGCCAGCGTGCCCGACCGATGCGTCGTCTCGCGGTAGAAAGCGGCCGGCTGGTGCGGGTTCTCCCCATGTTGAAGGTCCGTGACCTTCTCGAGGACGACCGCCAGGCGGCTCGGAAAGATGGTCCCAGTTAGTTGGTTGAGATAGGCCGCGATCTCGGCGTGGTAGGCGGCCACGGTCCCGAAGGCCTCGGCCGCCAGCTGCGCCCGGAACTCCGCGCTCACATGGCCATGTTCCCGAAGCTCGGCCACGATGCGCTGGTAGTGCTCCGGGCTGGCCACGGCCGCCACGCCGGCCGCGTTTCGAGCGGCCGCGCCCAGGAGGGCCGCGCCACCGACGTCGATCATCTCGATCGCCTGCTCTATGCCCATGAGGCTGCGACCGATCTCCGCCCCGAACGGCTTCACGTTCACGACGACGAGATCGATCGTGGCCAGGCCGTGCTCCGCCAGTTCGGCGAGCTGCTCCGGCCGATCCCGCCGGGCGAGTATGCCGGCATATACGGCCGGATGGAACGTCTTGACCTGTCCGCCGAGGAGCGCGGGGATCCCGGTCAGGTCCGAGACCGGCGCGACCTCGACGCCGTCGGCAAGGAGGTGTTCGCGCGTTCCGTCAGTCGCGAAGACCTCGACCCCGAGCGTCTGCAACTCGCGCGCGAGGCCGGTGAGTGACCAAACTGCCCTGGGAATACCTGTTCGTGCCGTTCTCCCGGACGAACTTCCCGGACATCTACGATCCGATCTGGATCGCGTCGCTTGCGCTGCTCGTCGCCCTGATCGTGCTGTACAACGTCCGGACCCGGGCGCTCCACCGGCACCGCCTCTACACCGACATGTGGGAATGGCTCCTCTGGACCGGGCTGATCACATTCCTCCTCCTCGCAACCGGCGCGGTCTTCGTGTTCGACTTCGTGGTCGTGCTCGTGATCATGGCCGCGGGCCTCGGAACGCTCGTCTGGGTCCGCTTTCGGAAGTATCCGCCGCTCTTCGACGCGTACGAACACCAGCTCGCCAGGCAGCGCTACCTGAGCCGCGCAAAGGCGGCCCGCCCGGAGGCGACGATCCGCTCCCGCGCCTCGCGCCGGAAGCGGCGCTAGGGGTTCCGTCCCATCGAAGTCCGACGCTTCGGGGTCGGCAACCGGCGACCCGAAGGGCCGCCCGGCACGACCGGCCTGACGGGCCAGGTCCTTCACTCCGACGGTCGCGGGGTCATCTCCGAGCTGGCCTTCGCCCGCGGTGGTTCGATCGCCCCGCACGCCAACCCGAACACGACCTGGTTCGTGGTCATCGAGGGCGGCGGCTGGGTCCTCGCCGGCGACGAGCGCCAGCGGGTCGCCGCTGGGGAGGCCGTGCTCTGGCCGGCCGGGGTGGTCCACGCGGCGTGGACGGACCACGGCCAGATGCGCGCCATCGTGGTCGAGTTCGCCGGGGCGGACGACGCCTCGCCGGCCGGGATTCTCGAGGGTGCCGCGCGGCGCCTCGGGCCGGGCGAAACGCCAACAACCCCGGCCGAGGGCGGCCTCGCGGCCCGACCCGTCGACCCTGGCCGTCACGATCGCAGCCAGGGCGAGCCGCTCTGATCCGACAGCGGTCGCTCAGCCGCGGCCGATGATGGCCCCGAGCTGGCCGAGGATGCGGGCCGTCGCGCCCCAGACCGCCAGCCCGGGTCCGGCTCCCGGGACGCCGTCAAGGGCGTAGGCGCCGTAGCGGATCCGCCACTCGAGGACCTCCCGCTCGAGGGTCGTGATCGGGGCGTCCGGCAGGAACAGCTCGAGGGGCGCCTCGACGACGTTCGCCACTTCGCGCTGGTCCAGTCGCCACGACTGGAGCCGGTCCGCAACGGCGACGATCGGCGTCACCGCGAAGTTGCTGACGGGGATCCAGAAGGGCTCGAGGGTCCCGATGACGCGCAGCCCGACCCGCGACGGTTCGAGGCCGATCTCCTCGGCCGCCTCCCGCAGGGCAGTCGCTTCGGCGTCGGCGTCGTCGGCCTCCGCGGTGCCGCCGGGGAACGCGATCTCGCCCGAGTGGTGGCCGTCATAGCTCTGCCGTTCGATGAGCACCACGCACGCTTCGCCGGCCGCGTTCGGAGCGACGAGCACCAGCACGGCCGCCGGCCGAGCGGCCGCTTCGCCTTCCGTCGGCGCCCTCCAGGGTTCGCCGCCGACGCGAATCGGGGTGAGCGCATCGGGCGGCGCCGGCAAGGCCGATGGGAACGGGGCAAGTCGAGCGACGACCTCGGAGTACCTCAGTTGACGAGGCCCTCGTCGGGCTTCTTCGGCTCGATGTCGGGGACATCGAAGGGCGATCGGCGGCGGCCACGTCGTGACCCGGCCCCAGCGCCGACGGTGTCCTCCTCGTCCTCCCCATGACGCGACCGCGCGTCGCGCCGGTCGGCGGCATCCGTGACGACCGTCTCACCGGCGGACGTGAACACGAGCGTCGTCCCCACCGGGTCCGCGTCCGCCACGATCGTGTCGCCGGCCTTGAAGCGGCCCTCGATGAGCGCCCGGGCGAACGGGTTTTCGACGAGCCGCTGAATCGTCCGCTTGAGCGGCCGCGCCCCGAACGCCGGGTCGTGGCCCTCCCGGGCGATCAGGGCCCGGGCCGCCGGCGTCACCTCGAGGGCGAGGTCCTGGCCGGCGAGGCGCGCCCGCAGGTCGAGGATCAGCAGGTCCACGATGGCGGCCAGGTGGGCGTCGGTGAGGGCGTGGAAGACGATGACCTCGTCCACCCGGTTGAGGAACTCGGGCCGGAACTGGAGCCGCAGGGCGTCCGTGACCTGCCGCTTCATCGCTTCGTAGGCCGACGGGTCGTCCGCTCGCGCGGCCTCGCCGAGGATGACTCCCGAGCCGACGTTGCTGGTCATGATCACGACGGTGTTCCGGAAGTCCACGGTCCGGCCCTGGCCGTCGGTCAGGCGCCCGTCGTCGAGGACCTGGAGGAGGACGTTGAAGACATCCGGGTGGGCCTTCTCGATCTCGTCGAGCAGGACGACCTGGTAGGGCCGGCGTCGAACCGCTTCGGTCAGCTGTCCGCCCTCGTCGTAGCCGACGTAGCCGGGCGGTGCGCCGACGAGCCGCGAGACGGTGAACTTCTCCATGTACTCGCTCATGTCCAGCCGGACCATCGCCGCCTCGTCGTCAAACATGAACGCTGCGAGGGCCCGTGCCAGCTCGGTCTTGCCAACGCCGGTGGGCCCAAGGAACAGGAACGACCCGATCGGCCGGCGCGGATCCTTGAGCCCGGCCCGAGACCGGCGAACTGCATCGGCCACCGCCGCGATCGCCTCGTCCTGGCCGATGACCCGCTCGTGCAGGCGGTCCTCCATCCGGCTGAGCCGGGCGGTCTCGCCCTCCATGAGCTTCGTGACCGGAATGCCGGTCCACGCGCCGACGATCTCGGCGATATCGTCCGCCGTGACCTCCTCCTTGAGCAGGGAACCCGGCCCCTGGAGCGCGGCGAGGGCCGCCTCCTCGGTCCGGAACCGCTCGTTCAGCTCACGCTGGGTGCCGTACTTCAGCTGGGCGGCCCGCTCGTAGTCCGCCTCGCGCTCGGCCTGCTCGATCCGGACGGCCAGGCTCTCGAGTTCCGCCTTCGTGGCCCGCATGTCGCCGATGGCCGTCTTCTCGGCCTCCCAGCGCTGCTTCATGGCGCCGCCGGTCTCACCGATCTCGGCCAGCTCCTTCTCGAGCGCCTCGAGGCGGGCCTTCGAGGCATCGTCGGTCTCCTTGCGGAGCGCCTCGCGCTCGATCTCGAGCTGGATCCGGCGCCGCTCGAGCTCGTCCAGCTCGATCGGCATCGAGTCGATTTCCATGCGCAACCGTGACGCCGCCTCGTCCACGAGGTCGATCGCCTTGTCCGGCAGGAACCGCTCGGTGATGTAGCGGTTGGACAGGGTCGCCGCGGCGACGAGTGCCGAATCGGTGATCCGGACGCCGTGATGGACCTCGTAGCGCTCTCGCAGCCCGCGCAGGATCGAGATCGTCTCCTCGACCGTCGGCTGATCCACGACGACGGGCTGGAAACGCCGCTCCAGGGCGGCGTCCTTCTCGATGTGCTTGCGGTACTCGTCGAGGGTTGTCGCCCCGATCGTGTGGAGTTCGCCCCGGGCGAGCATCGGCTTCAGGAGGTTCGAGGCATCCATGGCGCCCTCGGCCGCGCCGGCGCCGACGACCGTGTGGAGCTCGTCGATGAAGAGGACGATCGTGCCTTCCGCATCCTTGATCTCCTTGAGAACGGCCTTGAGACGCTCCTCGAACTCGCCCCGGAACTTTGCCCCGGCGATGACGGCACCGAGGTCGAGCGAGACCACCCGCTTGTCCTTCAGGCCCTCGGGCACGTCACCGCGGACGATCCGCTGGGCGAGGCCCTCGGCGATCGCCGTCTTGCCGACGCCCGGTTCGCCGATCAGGACCGGGTTGTTCTTCGTCCGGCGGGACAGGACCTGCATGACCCGCCGAATCTCTTCGTCCCGCCCGATGACCGGGTCCAGTCGGCCGGCGCGCGCCTCCGCGGTGAGATCCCGTCCGTATTTCTCCAGGGCCTGGTAGGTGCCCTCCGGGTTGGGCGAGGTCACCCGCTGTCCGCCCCGGACCGAGGTCAGCGCGCCGAGGATCGCCTCCCGGCTGGCGCCGTGACCGTCAAGCAGCTTCTGGCCCTCGCCGCCAACCTCGGCGGCACCGAGCAGGAGATGTTCGGTGGAGGTGTACTCGTCACCCAGGCGGCGCGCCTCCTCCTGGGCCCGGTCCACGACGCGCTTCGCCCGTGGGTCCAGCGCGAGGGAGCCGCCCTGGATCCTTGCCCGCCGGGCCAGCACGGCAGCAAGCTCCCCGCGGAACGCCGGCAGGTCCACCCCGAGGCGACGGAGTGTCTCGGCTGGAACACCGTCATCCGGTTCGACCAGTGCGGCGAGCAGGTGCTCCGCGTCCAGCACGGGGCTTTCCAGTCGCGTGGCGAGCTGCTGGGCGGCGAGCACCGCCTCCTGGGCCTTCTCGGTGAAGCGATCGAGCTGCATGTTCGGCGTCCCCTGGGTCGTCTGGCGTTGAGCTGCCGGTCAGGCGCGCGGATCGGGCTGATCTGCGAGCTCAAGGAAGTGCGCCGCCGCCTCGCGGGCCTCGTCGGTGAGCTTCGTCGGCAGCAGGATCCGGACCCGGACATACAGGTCGCCGCGCTCGGTGCCCTTGAGTCGGGGCATGCCCTGACCGGTCAGTCGGAAGGTCTTGCCCGGCTGCGTCCCGGACGGGAGCGTCAGCAGGACCCGGCCCGACAGCGTCGCGACCGGGACCTCGCCGCCGAGCAGCGCCTCGCGGAGGGTCACGGCAACCTCCCGATCGAGATCCGCCCCGCGCCGGGTGAAGACCGCATGCGGCGCGAGTCGCGTGACGACGACCAGGTCCCGTCCATCGGGCCCCTTGCCGGAGATCCGGACCCGGCTGCCGGTGTCGACGCCGCGGGGGATCGTCACCTCGAGCCGCTTTCCGGCAACGTCCACAAGCCGGGCCGTGCCGTGGAATGACTCCTCAAGGGAGATCTCCGCGGTCGCTTCCACTGGCGCGAGGACCGCGGGCGAGGCCGTCCGGGCGCCCGCCATTCCGGACCCTCCGGTCCCGCGCCCGCCCGTCGCGCCGGCGGCTCCGTTCCCGAAGAGCATCTCGAAGAAGTCGCTGAATCCGCCCGCGCCCGTCCCGCCGAGCCCGCCCGTCCGGAACTCATAGCGGACGTTGCCGCCTGCACCGGCGCCAGTAGCCCCCGCCCCGCCGTACCCGGCGTAGCCCGCAAAGGGTCCGCCTGGCCCGAACGGATCTCCGGCGGTCCCCGCGTGGGCTCCGTGTCCCGCGCGACCGGCCCCGGCCTTCGCCGCGCGCTCGTACGCCTCCCAGTCCTTCCCGAACCGGTCGTACTTCGACCGCTTCTCCGGGTCGGCCAGGACCTCGTTCGCCTCGCTGACGTCCTTGAATCGCCGTTCCGCCGTCTTGTCGCCCGGCTTCTTGTCGGGGTGATGCTCACGGGCGAGCTTGCGGAATGCCTTCTTGATCTCGGCCGGCGACGCCGTCCGGGGCACGCCGAGGATCTGGTAGTAGTCCTGAACGTCCATCATCTGCGGGCCAGTGGCCCTCGGGTCACACGACGACAGCCGGCTGATCGGTGGACGGGAACGTCGGCGGCCGAACCGTCTCGTGTCCGCGTGGTCCGGCGGATCCGGACGCGGGCTTGGCCGGCGTCGCGAGCGGCTTCGGGCGGCGGCGGAGCGCGTTCTCGAGCACCTGGTCCATCGAGTCGACGAGGACGAGCTTGATCGACTTCCGGATCTCGTCCGGGATGTCTCGGAGGTCCTTCTCGTTCTTCTTCGGCAGGATCACCATCTTCGCGCCCGAGAGGTGGGCCGCGAGGATCTTGCTCTTGAGCCCGCCGATCGGCAGGACTCGACCCCGGAGGGTGATCTCGCCGGTCATCGCGAGGTCGCGCCGGACGGGGATGCCGGTAAAGGCCGAGACCATCGCCGTGGCCATCGTGATCCCGGCCGAGGGCCCGTCCTTGGGGATGCCGCCGGCCGGAACGTGGATGTGGAGCGTCTGCTTCTCGAACGTCTCCCGGGCGATGCCGAGGGAGTCGGCGTGGGTCCGAATCCACGACAGGCCGGCCCGGGCGGATTCGCGCATGACCTCGCCGAGCTGGCCGGTGAGGATGAAGTCCTCCTTGCCGTCCATCCGCGTGACTTCAACGGCGACGACGTCGCCGCCGACCTCGGTCACGACCAGGCCC
>JACVXW010000070.1 GCA_015661135.1 Chloroflexota bacterium | reverse complement strand
CGCGCCGTGGATCGCTGTTGGTCTTGTCCACCAGTTGCCGGACCGTGTGCGTGCCGTCGCCGACGACGGAGGCCGGGACGCGCTCGGCGATGGCGGCGACCTTGCCGCCGATGACGAGGCAGCGGTAGTCGCTGCCGTGGATGTAGGACTCCACGACCACTTCGCCGGCGCGTGACTCCCGGAGGGCGCCGGGCCACGCAGCGCGGACGTCGTCATCGGACTTGAGGTCGAGGTGGACGCCCCGGCCGTGGTTGCCGTCGAGGGGCTTGATCACGCACGGGAAGCCGATCCGCCGGGCCGTCGCGACCGCCGCCTCGACGTCCTCCACCACGTCCGCCTTGGGGACGGGCAGGCCGGCGGAGTCGAGGAGGCGGTTCGTCAGGTTCTTGTCGCTCGCGACGTCCACGGCAATGCCCGAGGTCCGCGAGGTCATCGTCGCCCGGATCCGCTGCTGGTGGACGCCCTGGCCCAGCTGGACGAGCGAGTGGCGGTCCAGGCGGATGTACGGGATGTCGCGCGAGGCCGCTTCGTCGAGGATCGCCTGGGTGGACGGCCCGAACGCCTGCCGCTCGGCGAGACGGATGAGCCGCTCCAGCTCGGCGATGTAGTCGAGGTCCGGGTCCGCCGACGAATCCACGAGGTGGTTCACGATCCGGACGGCGAGCTTGCCAGCCTCCGTGCCGACGGATTCCTCGCGGAACTCGAAGATGACGTTGTACTGGCCGGCGGTCCCGGCACCGCGCGTCTTGCCGTGCCGGACGTCCGTGCCGGCCAGGTTCTGGAGCTCGAGCGCGATGTGCTCGGCAACATGGCCGGCCCACGTCCCGTCGCGCAGCCTCGTCAGGAACCCGCCCCGCCGGTTCAGCGAGCAGGCGTGATCCTCCAGCGAAGGGATCCAGGCGATGAGGCCGTCCGCGAAGCCCGGGATCGTGTTGCTCGGAAACTGCTCGAGGGATCCAAGGTCCACGAGCATCCGGACGACCGGCGATCGGGACCAGTAGTTGGGGCCCCGGAGGATCCGGGTCTCGAGGATCGTGAGATCCGGTGCCGGCACTCCGGCCGGCGCGGCCGGGGTAGCGGCGGCCGCGGCCGCCGCGCGGGAGCGCCTGGCGCGGCTGGTCTTCGCGGCGGCGGCATCGGCCACGTGGCGTCCCTCCATGGTTCGCCGGCGACGCCGGCGATGCGTCCGACGCTAGCTTGATGCGGCGGCCGACTCGCCGCCCGACAGGGCCTTGAGGTTCGGCTGGGCCACCCGGTGGCGCCGCCGGAGGTCGAACCGGTAGCCGGCCGGCAGCGAGTGCAGGACGACCCCGCTGATCATGACCGGCTTGTGGCCCCGGACGTCCCAGGCGTCCGTTTCCGCCGCCGCGCCGTCAACGATCGTGATGCTGCCTCGCCCGATGACCTCGAGGACCTGGTCCGGGCCGACCACGCCGGCCGTGTCCTCGTCCACGCCGAGGCCGAGCAGGCTCGGGTTCTGGGCAATGAGGCTGAGGAGCCGTCCGAGGCGGTTTCGCTGCTGGAAGTGCTGGTCCACGATGACCCCGGGCAGCACGCCGAGGCCGGCCGCGATCGCCGCCATCCGGTGCTTGGGTGTCGCGCCGCTGGCCCCGAAGGCGATCATGTGGCTGGACAGCGCCGAGGCCCCGGCGGACGTGCCGGCCACGACCGCACCATGCCGATGCCGCTCCAGGACCGCCTCCGCGAGGCGAGTGCCGCCGAGCGTGGAGGACAGCCGGAGCTGGTTGCCGCCGGTGAGGAAGATCCCGGTCGCATCGCGCACGGCGCGGGCAAAGGTCTCGTCGTTGGCCTGGGCCCGGGTCATCGCGTGGAGCGGCTGGACGGTCGGGACGCCCAGTTCCGAGAAGACCTGCCGGTAACGCTCGCCGGCCTCGTGACCGAGCGACGAGGCGGTCGAGATGACGGCGACCACAGCATCCTCGCCGCCGGCGAGGGCGACGAAGCGATTGAGGATGATCCGGTCCCGGATCTTGTCCTCCGCGCCGCCGATGACGATGACCGTGCCGTCGCTCATGGTTGCGCGGCAGTATACCGGCGAGGCTGCGGGGTCAGGCCGCAGCTTCTCCCGCTACACGTGCCGCACGAGCCGGCTCCACGACCGGCCGAAGGAGCAGGGCGCCGAGGACGAAGTAGATGACGGCCAGGCCGAACGCGAGCCGCGGTCCCTGGCCGTAGCCGAGCGACTTGTTCGTAGCGTCCATCAGGATGCCGCCCGTCATGACCGCAACGACCCCGGAAGTCGCCGTGGCGACGTTGCTGATGCCCATGTACCGTCCGGATGACGCCTTCGGGATGATGTCCGTCATGAGCGCCCAGTCGACCGCCAGGAACATGCCCACGCCGGCGCCGAAGAGCGCGGCCCCAACGACCGCAATCAGGATCACGGGCGCCGCGGCTACGATCGCCATACCGGCGCCACCGACGAGGCAGGCGGCGTAGATCACCGGTTTTCGCCCGATGCGGTCGGAAATGCGCCCGGCCGGGATGACCGTCACGACGTTGCCGATGACGGTGGCGGCGAGGAGCATGATGTTCGGCCCGCCGGTGTCCTCCTGTGGGAGCGAGAACGTCTGGGCGAGATAGAACACCGCGAAGTTGACGAGCATGTTCGCACCCATGAGCACGAACCAGCGTGAGGCGACCAGCCACAGGAAGGACCGCTCGCGCAGGATGTCCGTGCCCCACGCCTCACGGGCGATGGCGACCCAGGACTTGCCCTCACGAGGTTTCGCGGCGCGCCCCTCGGTCACCCGCCAGACGACGGAGACCATGGTCGCCAGCTCGAGTGCGCCGAGGGCCATGGTGCCCAGGAAGAAGCTGTCCGTTGCCACCGCGGCCGCGCCGATGCCGAACCCGGCGACGTTGCCGAGGACCTGGAACAGGCCGACGAGCGCGGAGGCGAGGCCCACCTGCTTCGCCGGGACGAGATCCGGGATGTAGCCCTGGAACGGGCCCTGGGCGAAGTTGGCGCTGACCTGGAGCAGGACCATGAAGGCTGCGATGGCGATCAGGGTGTTCGATGTCGCGATCCCGTACAGGAACAGGATGTCCAGCACCGAGCCGATGAAGATGTACGGCTTGCGCCGCCCCCATCGGCTGATCGTGTAATCGGAGATCGAGCCGATCGTCGGCTGTACGAACGCGGCAACAAGGGCCCCGGCGAAATTGAGGGCGAAGAGCGTCTGGCCTTCGGATCCGGGCGAGTAGAGCGGCCCATCCGTCTCGAACTGGATGCGCCCGCCGAGGATCGCCGTCAGGCCGGTGAAGATGCTCGACAGGCCCAGCCAATAAAGCGACAGGCGAACCAGTTGCGTCTTCGGAAGATCCTGGACGGGACGCCCAGCGTCATCCGCGGGGGGCGCAGCGTGTGTCAGCTCCACGTCATCCCTCCTGTCCCGCTCCGGCCATCTCTGGCCCATTGACGCTCGATTGCTCCGGATGTCACGCCGCGGTGGGTCGGCCCTCGCGGTCGAGCGTCACCGTGGTCCCGATCGGCACCATCCGCCGGTCCGTGGCGGCGCGGGCCACGAACCGGAAGAGCGACCGGTCGATCGAGTAGATGCCCGTCCCGGCGATGCCGATCCGTCCGAGCCGGAACGTGAAGACCGGGTTCTCTCGATTGCCCGCGTAATGGTGGGAGGTGCCGTCGGCGGCCAGGACGGCCAGGTTGGCATTGCCGCCGAACGTATCGTGGAGCGCCCCGAGGAGGTGCGGCACGGACTCACCGGTTCGCCACTCGTCCTCAAGCCAGCGCGCCCCGACCTCCGTGTCGGCTCGGCCGCGCAGCCGCCCCTCGGCGCGGTAACGGGCGCGGAACGCCCGGTGGTTGAGGAGGTCACCGTTGTGGCTGAAGCTATAGCGGCCGGCCGGGTCGTCGAACGGCTGGGTATCCGCCATCCCGAGCGTGGAGAGCTTCGACGGGCGCCGCAGGTGCACGAGCGCCGTCGTGGTCTCCGTCCGACCGACCGGTTCGCGACCGGGGTCGTCGCGGAAGGCGCGAATGTCCCGGTAACTCTGGAGCGCCCCATCCGGATCGATCCAGGCAGCGCCCCAGCCGAAGCCCGCGATCCCGAAGCGCTCGAGGCGCTCGGTGAAGTCCCAGAGCTCGTCCAGCCGGAACGGCTCCGCCGCCCGGGCGATGTAGTGCTCGCACATCGCGGCCGATGATAGGCGGACGCGAGCCCCGCGAACAGGCCTGCTGTCGGCGGATCTCAGGCTGCGTCGGGCAGGACGATGAGGCCCTCCGCGGCCGCGGCGTCACGGAGCGGGCCATCGAACGCGATGAACGTCGTGGGACCTTCCGCGATCCGGAGTGCCGAGGCGAGGTGGATCGCATCGCCGGCGCGGAGCCCGTGACGGTCCGAGAGGTCCGCGGCGTCGCGGACCAACTGTTCGTCCACCTCAACCGCGGCCAGCCTCGACCAGAGGACATCGAGCTGGTGCCTTGTCGCAAGCACGGTCACCTCGTCGAGGCGCCGGCCACGCATCGCAGCCGCGACGGCGGACCGAAGCTCTGCGTAACCCAGGAGCGAGGCGTACCGGTCGTCAAAGAGCTCCCAGATGTCCTCCATCGTGTCCGATCCAACCTCGGGCACGAGGAGCTTTACGAGCCCGGACGTGTCGACGTACGCACTCAAATGCGGACCTCGCGCAGCAGGTCGGACAGGCCGCCTTCGATCTCGACTCTCGGGAAGTCCGCGGCGCTTCCCTTCGGACGTGTCGGGAGGCGGACCTTGCCCTGGGCGGCCAGCTCGAGCATGTGCCGGGAGTAGGTCATCGGCACGATCGTCGCGATCACCCGCCCGTGATCCGTGACGGTGACGGTGGATCCCGCCTTGACCCGCTCCAGGTAGCGGGACAGGTGATCGCGCAGCTCCCTGATCCCGACGCTCGTTGGCGTTCCGGGAAGCTCGTCGAGGGTCGGGGTGGCTTCATTCAGCCTCTTTGTGGCGCTTTTGCGGTCGCTCATGACACCAGTATATCGGGGGCGGCTCACCCCGGCGATCACCTGCGACCTCGCGCCGCCTCAACGGCCGGCCGAAGGACCAGGCCGCGGTAACCAGCCACGAAGCCCGCGGCCAGCAGGACGGCGCGATGGGGCGACTCCGCCACCGGCATGCCGTCGATCCGGCCGACCACCAGTTCGCGGTCGCGGCCGGG
Organism: Chloroflexota bacterium; assembly: GCA_015661135.1. Classification (GTDB taxonomy): domain Bacteria; phylum Chloroflexota; class Limnocylindria; order Limnocylindrales; family CSP1-4; genus UBA5189. The sequence continues at coordinate 943 of JACVXW010000070.1, read as the reverse complement.
CCCGATGAGGCCATGCAGGGCGGGGACGGCCAGGCCTGCCACGGTCGGGCCGTCGAACGCGGGGAGGGTCTGCAGGGTCCTGCCGCCGCGCTCCACGTACAGCACGGCCACGCCATCCACCAGGATCACCGACGCGCCGGCGGCTCTGGCCAGCGGCCGGCGGTCATCGTCCCCACGACGCGGCCACGGCAGCGAGGCACCGTATGGGTTGGCCGGGTCCGCGGCAGCCAGCAGGTGCACCGCCGGGCGGCCACTCCGAAGGGCGCCCGCGTCGCGAGACGCCCGGAGGCGATCGATGGCGCCGGCGAGGGCGAACTGCGCGGCACCCAGCCCCTCGATGAAGTAGCCGCGCCGGATCCGGCCGGCTTCCTCGAGCGCCCGCAGGACCGGGTAGAGACCGGCGAACCCGCCCTCGATCCCTTCGCTCATCACCGCCTCGCGGACGAGAACGCCGTACCGATCGAGGAGTGCCAGCGCCATGGCGTGCAGGCGCTCGGTTGGAGCGGGGACGCCGGCCATGTCCTTGATGAGCGACCAACGGCCGGCGGCCTCCGGCGGGCCGAGGGCGGTCAGCCGTCCCGCGCGCGGCCGGGCCGACGACCGGGCCGGCCGCTTCCAGCGCAGCGCGCGGAGCGGCGCGAAGGTGTCGTTCGTGACCTCGCCGGCCCAGACGAGGTCCCACAGGGCATCGAGGACCTCGCGATCCGGTCCGCCGGCCGCCGCGGAGATTTCCCGGTAGAACGAGGCGCCGCGCCGCGAGAGATGCGCCCGGATGGCGTCGTGCCGGGCACCGGCCGGGCGCTCAGCCCCCGCGACAATGCCAATCGGCCGGAGCGCCTCCCCGCCGGGCCGGTACAGGACCACCCGCCCATCGTCCCGGCCGAGGCTACCCCGCCCCACCCAGGCGACCTCGCCGAGGGCGCCCAGCTCGTCCAGCAACCTC
>JACVXW010000069.1 GCA_015661135.1 Chloroflexota bacterium | reverse complement strand
GGTCGAGGGCCACCCGGTTCGGTTGGTCCGGCCCGCGCCGCCGGCGCGCCCGGAGCCGGTCCACCGCATCGCCCAGGGTCGGGCAGCCGATCGCTTCGATCCCCGGAACCAGCCGCGCCTCTGCCGCACCGGAGGCCGGTACGATCGCTCGCCGCACCCCGTTCAAGGCGAGTGCGACGAGCATCGGCAGGAGGCCAGGTACCGGACGGATCTCACCGCCGAGTGACAGCTCCCCGATGAGCGCCGTCCGGCCGGCTGCCGGCGTGAACTGCTCCGACCCCAGCAGGATGCCGATCGCGATCGCGAGGTCCACGCTCGAGCCGCCCTTTGGCAGCTCCGCTGGGGCGAGGTTCACCGTGATCCGGCGGGGCGGATGGACGAAGCCGGCATTCCTGAGGGCGCCCCGCACGCGCTCCCTGGCTTCCCGCAGCGCCGCATCGGCAAGGCCGACGATCGTGGGGGCGTTCATCGGCGCTTATCGGCGGCTCACCTGCAGCCGCGGACCGTTTGCCGCGGACGCACGAGTCTGTCTGGCGAGCGCGAGACCTACCTGGTGGCGGGCTTGGCCGCCGGCGCCGAGGCCTTGTCGACGAGCCCGGCGAGCTGGGCGATCTCGCGCCCGAGCGGCGAATCCGCCTTGGTATGCGAGAACGGCGCGCCGGAGTTCTGCGCGCTGATCGCGATCCGGTACTCGTTGGTGATCTTGAAGTCGAACTTGTGCTTGAGCGCACCCTCGGCGTCCTGGACGCTGATCCCGGTGAAGGCGTTCGAGCGGTTGAGCAGGAGCTTTACCTTGCTCTGCTCGTAACCGATCCGGCCGAGGGCCTCGAGGACGAGGCGGACGTTCTTGAGACACGACAGGTCCGCGGTCATGACCACGAAGATCATGTCGGCGTGGTCCAGGATGGAGAGGGTCAGGTCACCCAGCCGCTTCTCCACGTCCACGACCACGTAGTCGTACACCGACCTGAGCTGGCTCAGCGCCTGACCCATATGCGACTCGTGAACGAGGTCGCCCTCCTCAGGACTGGCCGGCGCCAGGAGGAGGTCGATTCCGGAGTCCCCGTCGACCGTGCTCCTTGTGCAGGGCGATCGCGGCGTTGATCGCCAGCGTGGTCGTGCCGACGCCGCCTTTGGCGCCATAGAACGCAAGCAGCTTGCCGAGCGGCGGCTTGCCGGCCGGGCCGCCCTCGCTGCTCGCGAAGCGGGCCAGCAGGCTCTTCATCCGGGCCAGGAGCTCGGCCTGGTGGAACGGCTTGACCAGGTAGTCGTCCGCCCCGGCCCGGAGGCCCTTGACCTTCTGCTCGACCTCCTTCTCGGCGGTCAGCATGATGATCGGGACGTGCGTTCCGGCGGACTCGCCCTCGCGGATCGTCGTGGCGACCTGGTAGCCGTCCATCTTCGTCAGCGTGACGTCGAGGAGGATGAGCGCCGGTGCCTCCGACTCCCACAGACGCAGGCCCTCGGCCCCGTCCCCGGCGACGACGACCTCGAATCCTTCCTGCTTCAGCGTTACCCGCAGGAGCCGCTGGACGTTCGGGTCGTCATCGACGACGAGGATCTTGGTCATGCCTGACGGTCTGCCTCCCGGAGGGCGAGCGATGGACCCAATGGAAACCGCGGCGCCGGCCGCGGGCGCCCCGAGTATACCGAGGCGGCTGGTATTGCCATCACTCGCGTGAGCGCCTGGATCGCCTTACTCGCCGGCGCTTTCGGCGCTACCCATGCCCCTGGCCAGATACCCGGTGAACGGCTCAATCAGCCGGGTGAACTCGGTCGGGATCACGAACTTGGTGGACGGGCTCGCACCAAGGGCCTTGAGAGCCTCGAGGTACTGGAGTGCCATCGTCTTCTGGTCAATGCCCTTGGCCGCTGAGAAGATCTGCTCCAGGGCCTCGGAGAAGCCCTGCGCCCGGAGGATGGCGGCCTGCCGGTCTCCCTCGGCCTTGAGGATCTCGGCCTGCTTCTGACCCTCGGCGACGTTGATCGCGGCCTGCCGCGACCCTTCCGACTCGGTGATCACGGCGCGTCGCGTCCGCTCCGCGGAAAGCTGCCGGTTCATCGCGTCCTGGACGTCGCGGGGCGGGGTGATTTCCCGGATCTCGACGGTCGTGACCTTGCCGCCCCAGCGCTCGGTCACCTCGTCCAGCTTGACCCGGAGTACCTCGTTGATCTGCTCGCGCTTGGACAGCACCTCGTCGAGGAGGATGTCGCCGATCACGGCCCGGAGCGTGGTCGTCGCGACGCCCTGCAGGGCGCCCGGGAAGTTGACGACGTTGACCACGCTCTTGAGCGGATCGCTGATTCGCCAGTAGATCAGGAAGTCGACGTTGATCGGCGCGTTGTCCCTCGTGATCGTGGTCTGGCTGGGGACCTCGATGAACTGCTCGCGCACATCGACCTTGACCGGGCGGTCGATGACCGGGATGAGGAAGCGCAGCCCCGGGTCCCGGACCATGAGCTCGCTCGTCTTGCCCAGCCGGAATACGACCATCTTCTCGTATTGCTGAACCACGCGGACGGAGAGGTAGACGACGACAAGCGCCAGCACGACGAGAAAGGCGGCGATGCCGATCAGGACTGGTTCCAGCACCATGGCGACCTCCTGGCGATGTCTTGCCGGATGGCTCGACGGGTCACGCCGACTCCGATGATGAGGCTTCGGGCTCCACGACGAGCGTGAGCCCCTCGACCGCCACGACCCGAATGCCGGCTCCACGCTCAAGCCGTGATCCGTCGCGGGTTCTCGCGGTCCACTCCTCGCCTGCGGCAAAGACTGACCCGAGCGGATCGGTCGGCCCGCGCACCACTCCGGTGCTGCCGACCAGGATCGGCGCACCGGCGGTGCCGGGCGTCGCAACCATTGACCGCGAGCGAAGGGCGGCCCACGCGATCAGTGCGCCGAACGCAGCCGTCGTCAGGGACATGGTCCACAGGAGCGGCTGCGCGACTGCGACGATCGGCCCGAGTGGGTCACCCGGCGTCGTGTACAGGGCGGACGCGCCCAGCGCAAAGCAGATCACGCCCCCGACGGTCAGCAGGCCGTGACTCGTGACCGTCGTCTCGAGCGCCAGGAGGATGACCCCGAGTCCCAGCAGGAGCAGGCCGGCCACGTTGAGCGGGAGGCTGCCGAACCCGATGAGGGCCAGGATGATCGAGAACGCGCCCAGGATCCCCGTCACGAAGTTGGGATTCTGGAGCTCGAAGATCAGGCCGTAGAACCCGATCGTGAACAGGAGGAACGCGATGTTGGGGTCGGACAGGAGGTGCAGGAACCCCTGGAACGGGTTCATCGCAGCCTCCTCGGTGGCGGCCCCCACCAGGTCCACCCGCACCGTCCGACCGGCGATGACCAGCTCACGACCCGTGGCCGCGGCGAACACCTCGTCCAGCGATGCGGCGAGCCCGTCCACTGCCCCCACCGCCACGGCCTCCGACGCGGGCGACGACTTCGCGTTGGTCACGGTCTCCACGGCCCAGGCCTCGTTCCGGCCGCGCTCCTGGGCGATGGCGCGCATCTTGGCGATGGCATCGTTTAGGACCTTCTCGCCGAGTGTCCCTTCGATGTCGCCGCCCGAGGCATCAATCGGCGAAGCCGCACCGATGTTGGTCCCCGGGGCCATGTAGGCAAGATGGGCTGCGAGGGTGATGAAGGTGCCCGCACTCGCCGCGCGCGCGCCGGCAGGCGAAACCCACACGATCGTGGGAATCGTCGCCTCCAGCAGCGTCGAGACGATGTCCTGGGTCGCATCAAGGCTGCCGCCGGGCGTGTCCAGCCCGATGACGACGGCTGCGGCACCGTCCCGCTCGGCTCGCCCGACGCCCTCGGCGATGTACGCCGCGAGGACACTGTCGACGACGCCGCTAGCGCGGAGGACGACGACGTGGCCGCTCGCGGCTGCGGCGGATCCCGCTGCACTCAACGCCAGCAACATCGCCCCGAGGGCGAGGATCAGGCGGCCCGGCCGAGCGCGATCGTTCATTGAAACTCGCTCGTCACAGTACTCCTTCCACACGGAGCCACCTTCGGCTGTTACGCCCGCTGGAGGAAACCGAACACGAGCGCGCTCCAGGTCTCGAGCCGTTCCGCCACCGCCGCGACCTCGGCCGGTGCGGCGAAGCGACCCTCCAGCTTGTCCGTTTCGCGGATCGCCACCGGGCGTCCGGCGGCGTCGGCGACGTAGACCGCACCGATGTGAACCGAGCCGACGTCGGTCGTGTCGTCGTTGAGGAGTCCCACGAGACGGAATTCCGGCTCAAAGTCGGCAACAAGCTCCTCGGTCCACTCGCGCCGGAGGCCCCCGAGCAGGCCTGTGTCGCCGGGGTTGAGGTGGCCGCCCACGCCGATCGACCAGCGGTCGTGGAGGCGTGCATCACCGCCGGCGCGCGTCCGGCGCATGAGGAAGTAATCCACGCCTTGACGGAGAACCAGGTACGGGATCACCTGCTTCGTGGACCGGTCCGTCTCGGCAACGGGGCGAGGGACGAACCGGCCGTGCCGGCGGACGACCTCCTCGAACTCGTCCAGTCCGTCGTCGACGATGCCGTACCACCCCGGGTCATCCATGACCGTAACGCGCGGGATTACCAGGACGTGCTCGATCGCGGTGGCGGCGCCCGTCACGAGCGAGTGGTCGGTGCCCGCTCAAGGCGCTCGCGGGCCCGGCGCAGACGGGCCTCGAGCCGCTCCGGATCCGGCCCCCCGGCTTGCTCCAGGTCCGCGATCCACGCGTCGAGCGCCGCCCGAACCTCGCCAACGGCCGCGAGCAGGGCAGGCGCATTCGTGGCTGCGATCCCGGCGCCCATGCGGGCGTCGCCGCGCGCGAGGCGTGTCATGTCGCGCCAGCCGGAAGCTGCCAGGCCTGCGGCGACCGGCCAGCCCGGCCGCTCCGCGTCTCCGCCCACGACCGCCTCCACGAGGGCGACCGCGAGGACGAGCGGCAGGTGACTCACGGCGGCGGCGGCGGCATCGTGGACGGTCGCGTCCATCGACACCGGGCGCGCGCCGGTGGAGCGAGCGAGCCACTCCACCCGACGGATCGCGGCGTCGTCGGCCGCAGCCCCGGGAACGACGACCCATGGCCGGTCGACGAACAGGTCGGCGACGGATCCTGCGTAGCCGACTACCTCGCGCCCGGCCATCGGGTGGCCGCCCACGAACCGCACACCGACCGCGTCGGCCTCCGCGAGCACTGCGGCCTTCGTGCTCGCCACGTCCGTCACCACGACATCAGGGGCGAGCGCCCCGCGAAGCGGTCCCCCGAGCCTCGCGATGAGGTCGATCGTCTCGAGGGGCGGTGCTGCGATCACGACAAGGTCAGCGCCCTCGATCGCGGCAGCCGGGTCTGCCGCGGCCGCGTCCAGGATGCGGTCCGCGAGCGCGGCCCGAGGACCGGCACCCGACGGGCTCCATGCCACGAGCGCCAGCCGATCGCCTGACGGCTCGGCGAGTGCCCGCGCAATCGATCCGGCGATCAGTCCGAATCCGAGGAACGCGATCCGACGCGGCGCCGCGTCGATCATTCGAGCCAGCCCGACGCGTCTCGGCGGCTCGTGCCGCTATCGCCCTTGCGGCGGCGACCTTGCCGGCGCTGGTCGACGCGCCGCTCCTCGGGTGACGGCGGGCCAGGATCGTCGTCCGGGTTCTCACGCCGTTGCGCGAAGCGGCGGTCCACATCCCGACGGTCGTCGTGGAGCGAGGCGCCGCATCGGGGACAGCGCCGCTCGTCGGCAAACAACTGCTCGGCGGACACGGTCGTGTACAACTGGCGCCCGCAGCTGCGGCAGGCGATTCTAGGCATGCGCGTTCGGGGCTACGGTCGGTTCGATGCTCCGATCCTACCCGCCCGGCGCGCAGGCCGCCTGCGACGGTGGCGGACCTTGGGTGTCGACGGCCCCTTGGCGGGCGCGCCAGTGTCGCCCGCTGCGCCGTTGCCCTCGTTGCCGTTGCCCTCGCCGCCGCGGCAGGGCCGGCCACTGTCGCCTACGACCTTCTCGTGTCCGGGAGCTCCATCAACCGTGCCGGGGCATGGGGGGAGGGCCTTGCCGCCTTCAACCGGACCAGGGTCCGGATTCGGCGGCGGAATCGGATTCGGCGGCGGAATCGGATTCGACACGGGCGCAGCCGTAGGTTGCACGGTCGGGCGCGGCGCGGCCGCGGCGATGGACGGAGCGGGGCGAGGCGTGCTTTGCGGCTGAGCGCTCGGTTTCAGACCCGGATCGCCGCCCGGTCCCGAGACCGGGGCGTCCGTCGGAGTGATGCTCGGTACGGGCGAAGGGGTTGCGTCTGCGCCCGGCGTCAGCGTGGGGCGTGGGCTTGGCGGGGCGGAGGCCGCGGCGACCGGCGGCGCGGAGAGGGCCGGTGTCGCCGTCGCGGCTGCGATCTGGTTGGAGGGGTCGAGAGAACCGGCGACGCCGAAGGCTATCGCGGCGAGCGAGATGTTCAACGCCCCAAGGGCGAGCACGAGCCGTTGGCGCTGGGCTCCGGTCACTCGATGCGGGCTCCCTCGTCGCCGCCGAGCACGGGGCGGGTCTACCGATCGTAGCATCCAGGCGGCCGCGCCGTTGGCCGGTCGCGCCGTCGCGCCCCTACGCCAGCAGGGCCTCGTGGAGCCGCTCGTAGCGCGCCGGGCCCGACCCGAGGTGGCTGCGGTACAGCACGACTCGATCGGCGCGGAAGCCGACGTCAAGCCCGGCGGCGGCCGCCGAGAGCGCTTTGCCTGCCGCCTCGCCGGTCTGCACCCCGTCCGTTCGGGCGATTGTCATGTGGGGACGGAATGCCCGCGGCTCCACTGCCCAACCGGCTTCCGCGACCGCCGTCTCGAACGCCGCGGCAAGCCGGCCGATCGATGCGGCGCCATCGGCGATGCCGAGCCACAGGGCACGTGGCCGGTCCGGGGAGGGAAAGGTCCCGGATCCGGCGATGCGAACCTCGAAGCTCGCCTCGCCCTCGACCGCCCGGTCCAGCGCGGTCGCGATGCCCGTGATCCGATCGACCGGCGTGGGCCCGAGGAATCGGAGCGTGACGTGGAGGCCTTCGAGCTGGACCCAGCGGATCCGGCGGCCGTCCTCTCCGAGGGTCCGCCGGGCCGCCTCGATGACGCCGCCCACGACGACGCTGGTCTCATCCGGGATCGGGATCGCCAGGAAGAGGCGCGGCGTTCCCGGCCCGGATGGCTCACGCCGGTC
>JACVXW010000068.1 GCA_015661135.1 Chloroflexota bacterium | reverse complement strand
AGTCGGACATGAAGTCGGCGTCCACGGTCAGGGCGACGGTCAGGCGCGGCGCGTCCATGTTCCGGATGGTAGCCCGCCGCCCGCGACGCCGGACGCACCGTCCGGCCGGTCGCCCGTAGACTTCCGGCTGCATGGCAACGACGAAGGACTACTACGCGACGCTGGGCGTCGAGCGGGGAGCCACGGACGCCGATGTCAAGAAGGCGTTCCGGAAGCTCGCCCAGCAGTGGCACCCCGACGTCAACCAGGACGCTGAGGCGCAGGCGCGGTTCAAGGAGATCAACGAGGCCTACCAGGTCCTGTCTGATCCCGAGCGGCGGCAGCGCTATGACGTGTTCGGCAGCGCCGGTCTGGAGGGCGACCCGAACATCGGCGGATTCGGTGGCTTTGCCGACATCTTCGATGCCTTCTTCGGCGGCGCAGCGGGCGCGCAGGCCGGCCGTCGCGGGCGCCCGGCCGCGGGCTCGGATCTCCGCTACGACCTCCGGATCACCTTCACGGAGGCAGTCCTGGGGACCGAGAAGGAGCTCGTGTTCCCGGTTCTCGGTCGCTGCGAGACCTGCGACGGCTCGGGGGCCAAACCTGGCACGCAAGCCGTGGCGTGCACCCAGTGCAACGGCCGGGGTGAGGTCCGATCGGTCCGCCAGACGATGCTCGGCCAGATGGTCAACGTGACGGCCTGCCCGCGCTGCCACGGCAACGGCAAAATGGTTGAGTCGCCATGCGAGACCTGCCGCGGCGACGGGCGGACCGAGCGCCGCAGGAACCTCCGCGTGACGATCCCGCCGGGGATCGATGAGGGGCACCAGATCCGGATCTCCAACGAGGGCGAGGTGGGACCGCGCGGCGGCCCGGCCGGCAGCCTGTACGTGGCGGTCCACGTCGCGCCGCATGCCCAGCTCAAGCGGGACGGCACCGAACTCTATTTCGAGGCGACGGTGGGGATCGCCCAGGCGGCGCTCGGGACACGGATCGTCGTCCCCACCGTGGAGGGTGAGGAGGACGTCGAGGTCAAGCCGGGGACGCAGCCCGGGACGGAGATCCGGCTGCGCGGCCGGGGCGTGCCGCACCTGCGTCGAACGGGGTCGCGTGGCGATCTCCACGTCATCGTGGACGTCGCGGTTCCAACGCGCCTCTCGAAGGCCGAACGCGATGCGCTCAAGGCATACGCCGATGTGTCCGGCGAGATCGTGGCAGACGGCGGCGGGATCCTGGACCGGGTTCGCGACGCCCTCGGCTGATGCCGAAACGACCGACGGCCGGCGAGGGTCGTCCCGGCGCAGCCTGGCTCGAGCTCGCCGTGGAGGCCGACATCGAGGCGGTCGAGGCCATCAGCGAGATCCTGGGCCGGGTGGCACCCGGCGGGACGAGCGTGGAGCCCGCCTTCGAGCTCGTGGACGAGGGGCTGGGCGCCCGCATCGACCCCTCGCGGCCGGCGATCGTCCGGGCCTACGTCCCGGCCCGGGACGCCGCGGCAGCGCACCGGGCGGCCCGGGAAGCCGAGGCCGCGCTCTCCCACCTCCAGGCCTTCGGGCTGCGCCCGATCGGGGAGCTCCGGACCCGCCTCGTGGACGAGGCCGACTGGGCCGAGGCGTGGAAGGCGCACTTCCCGGTCATGCGAGTGGGGAATCGGCTCGTCATCCGCCCGACGTGGCGGCGCCATCGGGCGCTGCCCGACGACGTCGTCCTGGCCATGGATCCCGGCATGGCATTCGGAACGGGCCTGCACCCCACGACGCGCCTCTGTCTCGCCGCGATCGAGGGGGTCGCGACGGGCGGCGCGCTCGCTGGGACGCGAGTCCTGGACGTGGGCTGCGGATCCGGGATCCTGGCAATCGCGGCGGCGCGGCTCGGCGCCGCACAGGTCCTCGGCGTGGACATCGACCCGATCGCGATCGAGGCCACGCTGGCCAATGCCCGTCGCAACGGCCTGGGCCGACGGATCCACGCCCGCGCGCGGTCACTTCCAAGCGGCGAGCCAGCCTTCGACGTCGTGCTGGCCAACCTGATCGCCTCGGTCCTCGTGGCGCTGGCGGGACCGCTCCGGGACGAGGTTCGGCCGGGCGGCCTGCTCGTTGCGTCCGGGATCTTCGTGGATCGCGAAGTCGAAGTCACCGAGGCGTTCAGCCGCGCCGGACTCGACGTCATCGAGCGCTCCGAGGAGGGCGACTGGGTCGCGCTGGTCGCGCGGCGCGCGTCGTTGCCCGTCCCGAAGCCCTGACGGGGGGTCGCCCGTACAATCGGGTCGATGCCGTCATCGCTCCTCCCGGTCCTCCTCGCGGTCCACGTGGTGCTTGCCGTCAGCCTGTTCCTGCCGTCCGTTTTCCTGCCGTTCGCCCTGCGCGCCCGGCGGGCCACTGCCGAGTCCGGCAGCCCGGCCGTCAAAGCCCTGCTCGCCATGCAATCCAGCGGGACGATGATCGTGGGCATCGGGCTGGCGATCACCGGCTTTGGGCTTGTCACGATCCTCGGTTCCTCGCTGCTGTCAAAGCCGTGGCTCCTCGTGGCCCTCGCGATCTACGCCCTCAACCTCGTCATCGCGTTCTTCATCCAGCGCCCGCGCCTGCGGCCCTTGCTGGGAATTCGGGCAGCGGCAGACGATCACACATGGGTAATCCGGGCGCGTCGCCAGCGATACGTTTCCTATGCGATGGCCGGCATGATCGGGACGATCGCGTTCCTGATGAGCACCAAGCCGACGCTCTGGTGAGCCGATGAGCGCCGACCGCGTCCCCGATTGCCTGTTCTGCCGGATCGTCGCCCGCGAGCTGCCGTCCGCCGTGGTGAAGGAGGACACGGCGGTGCTCGCGATCCGTGACATCGCGCCGCGCGCCCCGACGCACGTCCTCCTGATGCCGAAGCGCCACATCACGTCGGCGGCGGACCTGTCAGTCGAGGACGGGGAACTGCTCGGCCGGATTTTCGCCATGGGTGCCGAGATCGCTCGCGGGCAGGGCATCGCCACCGCGGGCTACCGGATCGTCACGAACGTGGGGACATGGGGCGGTCAGACGGTCGATCATCTCCACTTCCACCTGATGGGCGGCCGCGCCTTCGGATGGCCGCCGGGATGAGCGATCCATGGCCGCCGAGGCCGCCGGAGCCTGACGTGTCGCCCGGGTCCGCGGCTCAGCCGCCCGGGTCCGGGGGTCCGCCCGACGCGTCCGGTGCCGCTGCAGCCTCGCCGAATCGCCGCGCGCTGCGGCTGGCGCTGCTCGTCGTCCTCGGCGTCCTGGTCTTCGGCGCGCTCGCCAGTGGGCGGGCCGTGCCCCCCGGCTCGGCCACGTTCCCTCCCGTGGGAACGACGACCGGCCCGGCCGGCGGCGCCGCGGCCCTCACGAAGGGCGATGTCACCCGCGCCCTGGCCGCACAGGGCGTCCCGTCGGAGGACGGCACCGGGTCCTACCGGCCCGCCGAGGCGCCGGCCTTCGCGACCGCCCCGCGGATCCTCCTGCGGGCGATCCTGCCGGCCGATCCTGACCGCGGCCTGATCCTGATCTACGAGTTCGCAAGTCCGGCCGCCGCCCTGGCCGCCGCCGAGGAGCAAGCGGCCTACATCGCCAGCGGGGTCGGGCGCGTGCAGTTCGCGACCGACGCCCAGTTCATCGTTCGCGTCGTGGGCTCGACCGCCGCTTTCTTCAGTTGGTCGCCGTCGAACTCGCCCGACCCCGGGACGGCCTCGATCGTGGCTGCGCTGCGGACGCTCGGCATCGAGGTCCCGGTCCCGAACTAGCTGTGGTCTAGGCGGTCGTGCCACCGGCTTCGGTGGTCGGCAGGGGCGTCTCGACCGCCGCCCAGGCCCGAACCCGGTCACGTTTCACCTTCAGGGTGTGCGTCCGCGGGAAATCGATCTCCGGCCAGAGGCGCCAGGCCGCGATCCGCTGGTTCGGCCCGAGTGACGAATTGGCTGCCTTGACGGCGACATCGATGCGTCTCCGGGTCTCGGCCGGATCCTCGATCTCGGCGGCTTGCCGGCCACCGGGTGCCCCACCGGGCGCGACGCCGGGCGAGCTCGCCGGCGGAGCCGTGGCCGCCTCGGACGGGGGGTTCGATGCCGGGCTGCCGGCCTGCGGGAGGCCGTGGGTTCCGGGCGCCAGGACGACGGCCTCGATCCGGCCCGGGCTGGTCTCGAGGACCACGGAGTCGCGGATCCCGGCGATCCGGAGGGCATTCTCGATGTCCTCGGGATAGACGTTGAACCCGTTCGGCAGGACGATGATGTCCTTCTTCCGGCCGGACAGGATCAGGCGGCGGCCATCATCGAGGCGGCCGATGTCGCCGGTCCGATACCAGCCGTCCGGCGTGAAGGCCTCGGCCGTCTTCTCGGGCGCGTTCCAGTAGCCGTGGAAGAGCGTGGGGCCCGAGAACTGGACCTCGCCGTCCTCCGCCAGACGCAAGCTGACGCCCTCCGGCGGCCGCCCCACCGTCCCCGGCACATGGTCCGTCAGGGTCGTGCAGGTGCCCGTGCCGGTCTCCGTGGCCCCGTAACCCTGGAGGACGGTGACCCCAAGGTCCTCCCAGCTCTGCTGGAGGGCCGGCGGCAGGAATGCCCCGGACGACAGGAACAGCCGGAAGTGGCCGCCGAGGTGGGCGTGGACACTCGAGAATAGCCGCCGCCGCACCCACGCGGGCAGGCGGCGGCCGATCGCCCGGAGCATGTTGAAGGCGCCGAGCCGGCCGCGCTTCTCGACCTCGCGCTCGATGGCGCTCCAGAAGAGGTCGAGGACCTGGGGCACGACGATCAGGGTGGTCACCCGGTGCTCGCGAAGCGCCTCAAAGATTACCCGCGGGTTCCGGCTTCGGACGTACAGGATGTCCGCCCCTACGGACATGGCGTAGAAGAGGCCCACCGCCTGCTCGAGGAGGTGGCTGAGCGGCAGGAGGGACACGATCCGGTGTTCCATTGGCGGCACGATCAGGTGGAACGTCGCGATGGACGCGCTCACGTTGTCGTGGCCGAGCATCACCCCCTTGGGCGTCCCCGTGGTCCCGGAAGTGAACACGAGCTCCCAGATGTCCGCCGGTGCCGGGCGTGGCCAGGTCGCGAGTTGCGCCTCCCAGTCCTGGGGGAAGGACCCGTCGGGATCGGCGCACAGGGCGTCCACCGTTGTCGTAGGCATCACTTCCAGCCTGGCGTCGCGCGGGTCCGGGGCGTCGCGGCCGGTACCCAGGACCAGGTGCCGGGCGTCGCTGGCCCGGACGATGCCCTCGATCGCATCGGTCGACATCCGGAGGTCGAGTGGGACGATGACGAGCCGGGCCCGCATCGCCCCGAAGTAGGCGGCGGCGAGTTCCGGGCAGGATGGCGACCAGGTCAGCAGGCGATCGCCGGGCTCCAGTCCGAGCGACCGGAGCCGCCAGGCCGCAATGCGGGCACGCCGGGCAAACTCGCTGTAGGTCCAGCCCTGGGACGTGCCGTCGTCGCGGCGAATACCGAGGGCCGGGCGCTCGCCGAACCTGGCGACGGCCTCATCGAGCAGATCGAGCAGGGTTTCCATCTCTTGTTCCCTCGGCTCCTTGCGTGTCGAAGCCTACGACGCCCGAGAGTCGGCGATGTCACGGGCGTGGAGTCTCGGCCCGCCCGGCTCGCTGCCCTGCCGCGCTGCCGCCCAGGTCGGCCACCCCTTCAGCCGTCGGCGATGGACTACCCCGGCGGCTGCGCGGTGGCCCGTCCGCGCGTGGCGTCGGCATCCGGCTGGGCCCGCGCCGCGAGGCCGAGTCCGACCGCGAGGATGATGAATCCCACCCCGATCCGAACCCACGAGAACAGGGTTATCTCGCCGCAGGCAGGATCGATCGTGCATGTGACCGCGAGGGGACCGAGTAGAACGAGGATTCCGGCCCCGAACCCCGCAAACGTCCCGGATCCCGTGGCGAGCTTCATCGGGCCTCGGAGCACGAGGGCGAAGAGGACGGCTTCGCCCACCAGGGCCCACGGCCCGATGGCGACAACGAGAAGGCCGCACACGGTGCCGGCCGCAAACCCCCGGAGCCAAACGTCGACGCATGGCCGGGAGCGTACTCCTGTGTGGGTACGAAACGCAGCCGTGGGTGCATCCCGTTACCCGTGCTGCCCCCGGCAATCCTGCCTTGCGACCGCCCCCGGAGCACTGCGCGGGTCGCCGGCCGCTGACGGCAGCCGCGACCGCCGAGATCCGCCGAGATCCGCCGGATTTCCCGGGCGCGGCGCGGGCGCCGAGCGTGGCCGGGCCGGGCGATGTGCCCCGTTCGGGTACCTGGGTGGGCTCGATCCCTGCCTGAACCTGGCGAGTGTTCCCCGGGGGAACGTTGGCCACGAAGCCGCGCCGGGAGGCGAAGTCGCGCCGAAGCCGCGCCGAAGCCGCGCCGGTCCGGGCAGTCCGGCCAGCACGGGCCCGGCGCAGACGTCGGGGCGAAGCGCCGCGCGGTGTTTGACCCACCGCACGGCCTGTGCCACACTCCGGCGGCTCTGGCGGGCGGCACGTCCTGAACGACGCGCGGCACCGTCGGCCCGCACCGGCTCGTTGGGTTTCGACGCCGGGTCCGCGGGGACGAGATGAACGGCCCGAGGAGGTGAATCCGGAGTTGGCAGAAGTCCGAGTAGGCGAGAACGAGACGTTCGAGAGCGCCCTGCGCCGCTTCAACAAGAAGATCCAGCAGTCGGGAATCCTCGCCGAGGCTCGCCGTCGCGAGCACTACGAGAAGCCCAGCGTGAAGCGCAAGCGCAAGGAAGCCAAGCGCAAGAAGAACGCCCGAACGCCGCAGGGCTGATCGGCCGGACGGCCGGGACCGTCCGAGTGTGAGCACCGGCTCCGCTTCCACGCCCAACCGGGGAGAGGAAGACCGCCGGGATGCTGACCGACCGACACCCCGCCGTTCCGCCGCCGACGCCCGAGGGAGTTTCCGCCCGAGGTGCCATCACCGGTGACGCTCCGAGATCGGCTCCGCGCCGAGGTGACCGCCGCCACCCTGCGAATGGTCGAGAACGCGATCTACAACGCCGAGAAGCGCGATCGTCGCGCCTCTTCGGAGGACGAGGTCGCGGCGATCCTTGCCCGCGAGGTCAAGACCCGGCGCGAGAGCGTCGAGGCATTCGAGAAGGGCAATCGGCCCGACCTCGTGGCAAAGGAGCAGGCCGAGATCGCGATCCTGGCCGAGTTCCTGCCCGAGCAACTGGGTGCCGACGAGATGACCGCGCTGGTGGCCCAGGCCGTCGCCGAGACGGGCGCAACCTCCCCGCGGGACCTCGGCAAGGTGATGGCCTGGCTCGCTCCACGGACTCGCGGTCGCGCCGACGGGCGGGTCCTGAGCGGCCTCGTCGCCGCCGCGCTCGCGTCCGGCGGCCAGGCGTCCGGCGGTCCCGCGTCCGGCGGTCCCGGGTCCGGCGGCGGGTCCGGGCAGGGCTGACGTGCTCGCCAATCGGAGCGCCGACGCCGTTCGCCTGACCCGACGCCAGGCGGGTCGCCTTGCCGTTGCCGCCCTCGCCCTGATCGTCGCGATGACCGCCATGCTCGGCGTCGACTACGCCCCGCAACGAGCGACGCTGCAGGTCGGCGACCTGGTACCGGCCGATATCGCGGCACCCCGTGCGATCACCTACGAGAACCTGATCCTCACCGCCGAAACCCGTCGGGCGGCAGCCGATGCTGTCCCGCCCCAGTACGACTTCACGAGTGAGCGCGCCATCACGATCGCGGCGGCCGAGGTCGAAGCCTTTGAAGCGGACGTTCGATTGCTCGACACGGCCTACGACCCTGCCGCCACCGAGATCCAGCGGACCCTGATCCTGGAGCGCGTGGCGGCGGATCTCAGCCCGACGGTCGGCGAAACGGTGCGCGCGCTCGAGAGCGGGCGCTGGGCCCCGATCCGGGAAGAGGCCATTCGTGTCCTGGACACGATCGAGCGGACGGAGCTCCGCGACACGGAGGTGGCCGTCGCGCGGAAGCGGCTGTCCGAGCAGATGGCCGGTGGGCTGTCGGAGGCCGAGCGGATGATGGCGGCGGAGTTGATCGCCCCGTTCGTCGTCGCCAACAGCTCGTTCAGCCCGGAAAAGACGCAGCTGGAGCGCGATCGCCAATCGAGGGCGATTCCCACCGTTGCCGAGCAGATACTGAAGGGCGAGATCATCGTCCGGGGCGGGACCAAGCTGACCCAGGACGATGCCGCGCGGCTTGCCGCGTTCGGCCTGGCCGACACCGCGTTCGATGTCGCCGGACTGGCCGGCTGGCTCGTCCTGAGCGCGCTCCTCGTGACGATGCTCCTCGGTTGGATCTGGCGGTTCCGTCGCGGCTTCTGGCACCGCAACAACGTGCTCGGGCTGATCAGCATCCTGCTGCTGTTCGCGACATTTGCACTCAATCTCACTGCAGGACGCGCCGCCCTGCCGTTCCTCCTGCCGCTTGCCGCCATCCCGATCCTGCTCGCGGTCCTGCTGGACGCGGAGGTCGCAATCGTTGTCGCGGCGATCCTCGCCGTGGTGGCCGGGACCGTGAATGGCCCGTCGCTCGAGATCGCCACCTATGTCTTCCTCGGCGGACTGGCCGGCGTGCTGGCAATCCGGCGTGGGGACCGGCTGCAGGCGTTCCTCCAGGCGGGCGCCGTGGCCTTCGTGGTCCAGGCGCTGGTCGTGTCGTCGTTCTCGCTGCTGGAGGGGCGCGACATCACCGGAATCATCCAGCTGACCGGCGCGGCCGCATTGAGCGCCGGCGGTGCCGCCGTCGCAGCGGTCGGCAGCTTCGCCGTCCTCGGCAACGTGTTCGGCATCCTGACGGTGTTCCAGCTGCTGGAGCTGGCCAACCCGTCGCAGCTCCTCCTCCGCCGGTTGCTGATCGAGACGCCCGGTACGTACCACCATTCGCTGATGGTCGGCAACCTGGCCGAGCGCGCCGCGGAGGCGATCGGCGCGGACGCGCTCCTCACTCGCGTGGCAGCGTATTACCACGATGTGGGGAAGCTCCAGAACCCGGTCGGGTTCATCGAGAATCAGGCCGGCGGCGAGAACGTCCACGACGAGCTGGAGCCGGAGGTATCGGCCCAGATCCTCAAGCAGCACGTGGCGGACGGCATCGACATCGCCTACGAGGGCCGGCTGCCCAAGGCGCTGATCGCGTTCATTCCGCAGCACCACGGGACGGCGATGATCAGCTACTTCTACGCCAAGGCGCGCGAGGAGGCCGCAGCGCCGTTCGGGGGTCTCGGGACGGATGAGGGCCGCCGGGCGGCCGAGGCCGTCGACCCGCGTCGCTTCCGGCACATCGGGCCAAAACCCCAGTCCCGGGAGGCCGCGTTGATCATGCTGGCGGACGGCGTCGAGGCCTCGGTCCGATCGCTCTCGTCGCGGGACGAGGGTGCCATCCGGGCGATGGTTGCCCGGATCATCGCCGAGCGCATGGACGACGGGCAGTTCGATGAGTGCGACCTGACCCTTCGCGACCTCGACACGATCGAGCAGGCGTTCGTCGCGCAGCTCCTCGGGATGTATCACCAGCGTGTCGCGTATCCGCAGAGCAAGGTCGTGGAGCTGGAGGCCCGCCGCGCGGCTGCCGCCAGCGGAGGCGGCGGAGGCGATGGCGGGCGGCGCCCGGATCCCTCCGATCCCTCCGATCCATCGTCGCGCGGCAGGTGACGCGCCCCCACGTCGTCGATGGCTGGCGGATCGACGTCACAGTCCGCCCCGGCGTCCCGCGCGTGCTCGCCGGCACCGAAGTCGCGCAGGTTGTCGCGGCGGCACTGGCGGCGGCGGGCGCACCTCGGCCCGCCTCGCTCTCCGTCGTCCTGACCGATGACGCCGAGCTCGCGAACCTGAACCTCGCGCACCTCGGCAGCGTCGGCCCGACCGACGTCCTGTCCTTTCCGCTCCTGCCGCCCGAGGCGTTTCCATCACATG
>JACVXW010000067.1 GCA_015661135.1 Chloroflexota bacterium | reverse complement strand
GGCAGGCCAGCTCGTTGATCGCCGCGCTCGGCGCCGCGGGCCTGGACGCCGTGCACGTCCCGACGATCGGCGTGGAGCTGGAGCCGGGCGGAGCCCTGGATGCCGCCCTGCGCCGCCTCGGCGGGTACGCGTGGGTGGTGGTGACCAGTCCAAACGGCGCCCGCGCCGTCGTGCGGGGTGCGGAACGGGTCTTCACGCCGTTCGAAGCCACCCGCTGGGCAGGAATCGGGAACGTGACCCGGACCGCGCTGGAGCGCGAGGGTATCGATCTGGACTTCCAGCCGACACGGAGCACGTCCGCGGCCATGGCGGAGGAGCTGCCGGTGGCGCCGGGAGACCGGATCCTGCTCGTCCGCGGCGATCTCGCCAACCCCCAGGTGGTCTCCGTGCTTGCGGCACGAGGCGCAATCGTGGATGACGTCGTGGCCTACCGGACCGTCGAGGCGCCGACGTCGTCCGGGCAGCTGCTGCGCCGGGCCGTCCGGGAGGGCGCGCTCGACGCGGCCGTGTTCACGAGCGGCTCCACCGTCCGTGGGCTCCTGGAGCTTGGCCGGCGCGAGGCCATTGACGTGCTGACCATCCCGGCGGTGTGCATCGGGTCCGAGACGGCGGCCGAGGCTGCCCGGTCAGGCTTCCGGGTGGCCGGCGTCTCGCCGTCTCCCGACCCTTGGGCACTCGCCGAGACGACGGCGGTCGCCATCGACGCCCTCGGGACCATCGACGCCGCCGCGGCCCCAGGCGTCGACCAACCGGTGGGAGCGGGCGCGGGCGCGGGATCGGGATCGGGGGCGGAATCCACATGACGACGGCACAACTTTCCGCGGAACAGGCGACAGACGCCGCGGCGGTCGCGCTGCCCGGGCCCGTCCGCCTCCGTCGCCTGCGCCGGACCCCTGCCCTCCGGGATCTCGTCCGCGAGACCCGGCTCCACCCGTCCATGCTGGTGGCGCCGCTGTTCGTCTGCCCCGGCTCGGGTGTCCGCGAGCCGATCTCGTCCATGCCCGGCGTGGCCCGCGTGTCCGCCGACATCGCCGCCGAGGACGCCGAGCGGCTGGCCGGGCTCGGCGGTGGCGGTGTGATCCTGTTCGGCCTGCCAAGGACGAAGGACGCGCTCGGGACGGAGGCGTCCGCGGATGACGGGTCCATCCAGGACGCACTCCGCCGCATACGGGCCGCGGCACTCCCGCTCGTGACGATCGCCGATACCTGCCTGTGCGAGTACACGGACCATGGTCACTGCGGGCCGATCGGCGCGGACGGGACCGTGGAGAACGACGCCGCGCTGGAGCGACTGGCCGCAACCGCGCTCAGTCAGGCGCGGGCGGGCGCAGACATCGTGGCGCCGAGCGCGATGATGGACGGGCAGGTCGCGGCACTCCGCGGCGCCCTCGATGCTGCCGGCTTCAGCGGCACGGCGATCATGGCCTACGCGGCCAAGCACGCGTCCGCGTTCTACGGGCCGTTCCGGGAGGCGGCCGGGAGCGCGCCGGCATTCGGCGACCGGCGGGGCTACCAGATGGACCCGGCCAACGGCCGCGAGGCGCTCCGCGAGATGGCTCTCGACGCGGCCGAGGGCGCGGACATCCTGCTCGTGAAGCCGGCCCTGCCGGGCCTCGACCTGATTGCCGCCGCCCGGGCGCGATTCGACCTGCCGATCGCGGCCTACCAGGTGAGCGGCGAGTACGCGATGCTTCGTGCCGCCGGCGAGCGAGGCTGGATCGACCCGCGGGCGGCGACCATGGAGGCGGTCGGGGCGATCGTCCGGGCCGGCGCGGGCATCGTGATCACCTATGCGGCGGCCGAGATCGCCGGATGGCTGCAGGAGGCTCGATGACGGGCGCGTCCGGTGTTTACGTTCAGGCTCTGGCCCTGGGTCTGGACCCGGCATGGCGGCGCCTGCCGGACGAGGTACGGCGTGACGATGCCGCCCGATTCGTCGAGCGCCTCGGAGCCGCCGGCGATCCATCGCTCCGGATGTTCGCCTATTCCTCGGTGGGGATTGAGCCCGGCGTGGACATCCTGCTCTGGAGGTTCGCACCGTCGGTCGACGCGCTGGAGGAGTCCGCTGCCGCGATCCTTGCCGCAGGACTCGGCCGCTGGCTCCGCGTCAGTCACTCCCTGATTGGCCGGATCGGGCCGTCGCAGTACGTCCGCAAGGCGACGAGCCAGGAGCAGTCGCCGTTCGACGGCGAGCGGTCCCGGTACCTCATCGTCTACCCTTTCACCAAGAGCACGGACTGGTACCTCCTGCCCCAGGAGTCCCGCCAGGGAATCATGAACGAGCACATGCGGGTGGGCCACGGGTACCCGATGGTCCGCCAGGCGCTGGCCTACTCGTTCGGCCTCGATTCGCAGGACTTCGTCGTCGCCTACGAGACGGACGACCTGCCCGCCTTCGGGGACCTGGTCCGGGCGCTTCGATCCACCGAGAGCCGACGCTCCACCGTCAGCGACACGCCGATCCTGCTCGGGATCCATCGCCCGGTCGCCGAGATCGTCAGGCTACTGGGGGCGCCGTGAGCACGGTCCGGGACGCCCCCGCACACGCCGGTGATCGCTTCCTGCGTGCCTGCCGGCGCGAGCCGGTGGACGCCACGCCCGTCTGGTTCATGCGCCAGGCCGGCCGGACCTTCGCCGAGTACCGGGCGCTCCGCGAACGCTTCGGGATCCTGGAGATGGCCAAGAACCCGGAGCTGTGCGCCGAGATCACGCTCATGCCCGTGCGCGCGCTGGGTGTCGACGCCGCCGTGGTCTATGCGGACATCATGCTGCCGCTCGAGCCGATGGGCGTGGATCTCCGGATCGAGCCCGAGGTCGGCCCGATCATCGAGCGCCCGGTCCGTTCCCTCGCCGACATTCGGGCGCTCCGCCCGTTCGACCCGGACGGCATCTCCTTCACGCTCGACGCGATCCGCCTCGTTCACCGGGAGCTGGAGGGGCGGGCCGGGGTCATCGGGTTCAGTGGGGCGCCGTTCACCCTCGCCTGCTACCTCATCGAGGGCAAGCCATCGCGCGACTACGCCATCGCGAAGGAGTTCATGTACCGCGAGCCGGCGGCCTGGCATGAGCTCATGGAGCGACTGTCGACCATGGCCGTGACGTACCTGCGGGCCCAGGTGGACGCCGGTGCGCACGTCGTCCAGCTGTTCGACAGCTGGGTCGGGGGCCTCGGGCCGGCGGAGTACGCGGAGTTCGTCCAGCCGCACGTACGCACGATCGTCGGCGCGCTGCCCGACGTGCCGGTGATCCTCTTCGGGACGGGCACCGCGGCGCTGCTGGAGCTGATCGCGGATTGCGGCAGCGATCTGGTGGGCGTGGATCACCGCGTCTCCCTCGCCGATGCCTGGCAGCGAATCGGAGCGGATCGGGGCATCCAGGGGAACCTGGACGGCGCCCGGGTCCTCGCCGGCTGGGAGGCGACGGAAGCGGGGGCCCGCCGAGTGCTGGCCGAGGCGGCCGGCCGGGCCGGCCACGTCTTCAACCTGGGCCACGGCGTCCTGCCGGGGAGCGATCCCGAGGTGCTCCGTCGCCTGGTCGACTTCGTCCACGAGGAGACGAGCCGGGAACAGCAGCCGGCCGGTGCCGCCTCATGAGCGGGCTGCCCACCGGGGCCGGGGTCCTCCTCATGACCTACGGGTCGCCGGACTCCCTCGACGCCGGCGACGTTGCCGCCTACCTGGCCCGCGTTCGGGGCGGGCGGGCGCCCGAGCCGGATCTCGTCACCGAGTTCACCCGCCGCTACCGGGTCATCGGCGGCTCGCCCCTGATCGAGATCACGCAGCGCCAGGCCGCGGCCCTCTCGGCTCGTCTCGGCCGCCCCGTCGAGGTCGGCATGCGGTTCTCCGAACCCTCCATCGAGACCGGCCTGCGGGCGCTCGCCGCCGCCGGCACCAGCGACGTAGTGGCCATCGTCCTCTCGCCGCAATACTCGCCGCTCCTCATGGGCGGCTACGCACGCTCGATCCACGCCGCTCGAGCGTCGATCGGGCCTGCGGCGCCTGATGTCGTGGTCGCCGGGGAGTGGTGGGAGGAGCCGGCATTCGTGCGGGCGCTCGCTGAGAGGGTGCGGAGCTCGCTCGGGGGCCTGTCACATGGCGAGCGCGACAGCCTCACGGTCCTGTTCACGGCCCACAGCCTGCCGCTCCGCGTCGCGGAGCAGGAGCCCGGCTACATTGGCCAGCTCCGGGGGACCGCTGAGGCGGTTGCCCGCGCCGCGGGCCTCCGGCCCGACGATTGGCAGTTCTGCTGGCAGAGCGCCGGCCACGAGCCGGGCGCCTGGATGACCCCGGACCTCGCGGATCTCGTGGTCGAGCTCGCCGCGGCCGGCAGGAAGTCGATCCTCGTGGCGCCGGTCCAGTTCCTCGCGGACCATCTCGAGGTCCTCTTCGACATCGACATCGGCGCGCGCGAGCAGGCCGAATCCCGCGGCGTCCGATTCCGGAGGATCGAATCGCTGAACGCGGATCCGGACCTGATTGAGGCCCTAGCCGCCGTTGCCGCGGCCACGCTCGACGGGCGGCTCCCGGAGAAAACGCTGGCCGCGGCAACGGGCACGTTGTGACTGGATCCCCCGAAGCCCGGTAGAGTCACGTCGTGGACCTGCTCCCGCGCACCGGCGATTCCGGCGGGCGCGCCGGCTGCGAGCACGTGCCCGCGGCGACGCCGACGCCCCAGTCGGATCGCTGCCAGGAGTGCGGGAGCGACTTCAACCTTCGCCTGTGCGCCACCTGTGGCCACGTCGGTTGCTGCGAGTCCCAGGCCGGCGATGCCCGGGCCCATGCCCTTGCGTCCGACCATCCCGTGATCTACCAGATGCCCGCGGACTCCGGCTTCATCTGGTGCTACGCCGAGCGGCGCTACGTGGGCTGACGCCTGGTCCTCCGAGGATCCTGAGAACGGGGCGGGACCGGGTGTCGATTCACGGTCCAGTCGTTCGTGGATCAGGTACCGGCGGCAGATGACCGCCACCGAACGCTCATCGCGAGGGGAACTGACAAGTGGCGAACTACGTATTGCTGTACCACGGTGGCTCGATGCCCGAATCGCCCGAGGAGGGTGCGAAGGTCATGGAGGCCTGGACTGGCTGGTTCGGAACGCTCGGCGGCGCGCTCGTGGACGGCGGCAATCCCGCCTCTCGGTCGAAGACTGTCGCCGCGAACGGGTCCGTCTCGGACGACGCGACCAGCCCGTCCGGCTACTCGATCATCAAGGCCGATTCGCTCGACGCTGCGGTCGAGCTCGCCCGGGGCTGCCCGGTCCTCCAGGGCGGCGCGTCGGTCCAGGTCGTGGAAACCTTCAACGCGATGTGATCGAACGGGCGGTGGCCCGTCCAACGGTCACCGCCCACTCCGCCGCCCGAACTCCGGTGTCGGCACCTCAGCCTCGCCGGGCTTGTGGGTGCGGGTCAGGCAGGCTTCGGGATCGTGATCGAGGTGCCGGTGCTGTCGCCGTCGGGATCGTGATTGGACGTCGGTACGTAGGTCGCGCCGGCCTTGGTCGCCGACGTGACGGTGAACGTCACGCTCGTCGTCGCGCCGGGGAGCTTCGTCTTCGAGACCGTGCAGCGGCCGGTGGATCCCGTCGTGCACGATGCGGTCCCGCCGCTGCTCCATGATCCGGTCACCACGACGCCGGCAACGGCGGCATGGGTCGAGGTGTGGATCCCTGCCGTCACCTGGGCGCTCCAGCGCGAGCCGTTCCTGGTGGCGGATCGATCCAGATCGCCAACGTGGAAGGGCGTCGGCGGCGCGCCGACCGTCACCGTGACGGTCGCAGCATCGGTGCCGCCCGATGGATCGCCTGCCGTGTAGGCGAATGAATCAGGACCCGAGTACCCCGCGGCCGGCGTGTAGGTGACCGAACCACCGGGTCCGATCGTGACCGTCCCGTGGCTCGCCGCCCCCACGTTGATGACGGACAGGCTGTCGCCCTCCACGTCCGTGTCGTTGGCGAGGACGGGCACCGCGATCGCCGTCTGGTAGGGCGTGGCGGCGGAATCGTCGTTGGCGACGGGCGCGTCGTTCACCGGCGTGAGGGCCGTTGTAGTTGGCCGAAGGCGTGTAGGTGACGGTGCCGTTGGCGTTGGCGATAGCGGTCCCGTGGGCCGGGGCGCCGACGCTTACCAGCGACAGGGGATTGCTGTCCGGATCCGTGTCGTTGGCGAGGACGGCGATGGTCCCCCCGACGTCCTCGTTCACGGTTGCCCCGTCATTGACGGCGACGGGCGGATTGTTCACCGGAGGCGGCGGGGGTGGCACGACGCTGAAGACGGCGCCGTCGGCGTCGATAATGCCGCAGCCAAAATATTTCGGGTAGCGCGGATCGGTCGTGGGAATCGGGGTCGAGAGCACACCGAAGCCGACGTCGGCGGTCGAACAGATGGCTGCTCGCGCATCGTCCAGGAGCCCGGGCGGCCCGCTGTCCGTGAGTCCGGCATCGAGCAGCAGCGCGAGGGTCCCCGCGAGGTGCGGCGACGCCATGGAAGTGCCGCTCAGGAAGTCGTACCCCCAAGCCTGGCAGAGCATGCACGGGCCGATCGGCACCGCCGAGGCGATCTGATCACCCGGTGCCGCGACATCCACCTCGGGTCCCGTGCACGAGTATCCCGTCAGCGCATCGCTCTCGTTCGTAAAGGTCGTGGCCAGGACCTGCGGGTACGCGGCCGGATAGGCGACGGAACATCCATATAACAGCTCCTGCCAGACTAACGGGTTGACGTTGCCGGATGCCGCGGCGAGGAGGACGCCGCTGGCGGCGGTGGCCTCGATGGCGGCCTGGAGCGTCGTCGAGACCTCGTGCCCGCCGAGGCTCATGTTCACGACCTGGATGTCTGCCGCATTTGCGGCGTTGTAGGCGACGATCCAGTCCAGGGCGGCGATGAGACCCGAGTACTCACCATTGCCGCCCGCGTCGAGGATCTTGAGGGCGAACAGCTGGACCCCTGGCGCCACGCCGGTCACGAGATAGCCGTTGTGCTCCGCGGCGAGGATCCCCGCCACGTGCGTGCCGTGGCCGTTGTCGTCCAGCGGATCCGGATCGCCGTTGAAGAAGTCCCAACCGCCGGCATAGATCCCGTTGAACTGCCAGACGCCGATGGCCGCGCGCAGGTTCTGGCCGGCGTCCTTCGGATCGTCGGGCCAGTCGAAATTGGTGAACTTGATGCCACTGCCGTTGATACCGGCCAGATGGGCAGTGCGGGCACCGATGTGCTCGACGCCCCAGGCGTTCTCATACTCGAGGTCCCCCGTATCGGGGGCATGGTCGAAGGCAGTCAGTTTGCCGTCGATCTCGATGCCGGTGACGCCCGGCTGGCCGGCCAGCTTCTTGAGCTGTCCCGGCTGTACCTCGGCGGAGATGGCGTTGACGATCCGATAGCGGTGCCTGACGGCACCATCCACGCCCTCGAT
>JACVXW010000066.1 GCA_015661135.1 Chloroflexota bacterium | reverse complement strand
CGTGGCAGGCATCAACGTGAAGCTCGCGAAGTGCGGTGGGCCCGGCCCGGCGTCGCTGATGCTGGTCCGCGCCCGGGGGCTCGGATTCAAGACCTTCCTCGGCTGCATGGAGGAGACGTCGGTGGCAATCGCCGCGTCGGCGGCGTGCGCCTCGCTCGCGGACTGGGTGGACCTGGACGGGAGCCTCCTCCTGGCGGACGAACCGTTCGAGGGGCTCTAACTCGGCCAGGATCACGCATGGAAGCTCTCGAATCGGCCGGGCCTCGGGGTCACTCGGCGGGAGAACTAGCTCGATTTCGGGGCACTCGACCGCGGCGCAAAGGGGCTGGGGATTGGGTGTGGACAACTTGGTGGACGAAAAGGTGGAGAACACCCCTTCCGGTCGGAACGGCTCCGGACGTACCATGACGGCGTCGACATCGAGCCGCCCCGGGAGGGGGCCCCGTCGACCACCCAGACCAGTCTGGCCGCGGGTCACGGTCCATCACGCCGTGCTCCGCGCCTGTTTCGTCGCGCCGAGGGAAAGAGGAGGAGAGGGATCGATGGTCGCGCGCCTCGCGCCGGCGCCCCTGCCCACGGCGGATGCCGTCGAATTCGTGAAGTTCTGCTACCAGCGCCGAAAGGTGGGCTGGCCGGAGCTGTATGACGAGATGTGCGGGGTTGCCGGACGCGGACTGTTCCGCGGCTGGGGCCCGGACGACCTTGCTGCGCACGGCATCGGCTTCTCGCTATTCGAGATGCCGGCCCTGGCGGCGCTCGTGACGGAGATCGTCACCGCGGATCGGGCGCGGGCGAGGGTCGGGACGGCCGCCGCGGCGGCCTCGGCCGGCTGATCGCGACCTCGCCTGTCGCCGCGCGGAGACCCGCCAGCGCCGCGGTCCGGGCGCGGGACGTCGTCAGGCCCGCGTCAGGCCCGGATCTGGCGCCTCGACATCTCGCCCTCGATCTGGCGCTCGGCCTCGACGTAGCGGTCGATCTGCTCGCGCAGCTGGTTCGCCTCCGGCGTGTACAGGTGGACCTGCTGCTGGAGGATGTAGCTCAGCCGCCGGCTTGTCATCCGGACGTGATCCAGGTTCTTCATGAGCACGAGCGGGTCCATGGCTGCGAGGTCGGACGGGTGGTACATCTGCTGCATGCGCGCATCGTAGCAAGGCCACGCAGGGGCCCGGCGCAGCAGCGCTTCAGCGGCGGGTGGCGAGATAGGTGGCCAGGCCGGGCAGGACGAACGCAACGGTGATCCCGAGGCCCAGGAGGTCCTGGAGTGCTCCTGGCCCGGCCGTCGCGATAACGAAGACGACCGGCAGCGCGTTGAACCCGTACAGGCGAGTCGGAGGTCCCCCCGCCAACCACCGACGCATGCCCGTCCAGCCGAGGTAGAGAAGGCCGCCGGAAACCGGCACGACCAGCGCCGCCGACAGCACGGTCCCAAACTCCGCGCCGCCCGTTGCAGTCGCCAGCCACCAGAGAGCCGCAGGATCCTCGGGATCGGGCCGCCTGGGCACGTTGAGACGCCGGCGCCCCGGGGGCTGCGTCACTCGATTGGGCCCCCTACAGAGCCCGGAGACGCGGCGGCCAGGTCCAGTCCACGGGAAGCGGCGCCCCGGACAGGGCGCGTCGCCGTCCGGCTTCGGACGCGCCGAGGACCAGGATCCGGTCCAGCTGGGTCGCCCGGCCGGCCTCCGCGCCCCACAGCTTGGTCATCTTCCGCTGCGGGTGGACCTCGTCCAGGGCAACGCCCGCGAGTCGGTAGCCCTCCGGTGCGGCCGCCGCCGCCCAGACGCCCTCGGCGAGGTCGATCCCGTTCCGAATGGTTCGACCGCGATCCGTCGCGACGTCGCCGATGACGAGGACGACGACTGCGTCGTCGGTCAGGGCCGGCCGCAGGCCGCGAAGGACCTCGCGCAGGAAGACGAGGTACGGGGCGCGGTGATGAGCGTCGTCCAGGGCAGCGTCGATGGCGCGCGGGTCCTCGCCCAGGAACCACGCCCGGAGCCAGTTGTAGTAGCCGTACTTCACGACCCGCAGATACGGTGGCGAGGTGACGACGAGCCGGGCTCGATCCGGCAGGCCGCGTTCCTGCAGCGCCGCCCGGGCGCGATGACCCGCGTCCCGTGCATCGCCGAGCAGCGCGATCCCGGGTCCGATCGGGAGGGGCGCGCGATACAGGCGGCTGAGCTTGGCGGCGAGGCAGGCGAAGACGTCGCGATCGGGCGCCACGTAGCCCGTCCGGGCGGCGTAGTCGCGGACGTAGCGCGGGGCCATGGAGAACGTGTTGGGCATCAGGTCGGACAGGTAGGACGCGCTCTTCCCGTGGAGGATCCCGGTGATGGCCGCGGCCAGGAACCGGTCCACGCGATCAGCGAGGTCCAGGGTGTCTCGCAGGTACAGCAGCTGGGCGAACGTCCGGGGGTGGAACGCCAGCGCGACCTCGGCCGGGACTGGCTCGGCCCCACCATCCGGGTTTGCCTGGATCTCCCGGGCGCAAGCTTCCCACTGCGCGCTGACCGTCGGCCAGGCCAGCTGGAGGCGGGCGAGCCTGGTCCTCGCCTCGGCGGCGCTCGCCGGCTGGATCTTCGCGGCCGTCAGGAGGTGAGCGAACGGGTTGAGGTCGTTGCCGACCCCGATCCGGCCCTCGGCCGCCGCCTGGAGGGGTGTCGTGCCGCGTCCCGCGAACGGGTCCATGACCACGTCGCCCGGACGGCTGTAGCGGGCGATGAAGGCGTGCGCGAGGGCCGCCGGGAAGCTCGCAAGGTACGAGCACATCGGGTGGAACGGGTGGCCCCACAGGCGCTGCTGCGCCTTCCACTCGGGCGCGACCTCGATCCGCGGTAGCTCGGTCTCAAGTTCGAGGGCGAGCTGAACGGCACTCGAGGTCCGCGATTGAGTGGGCGCGATCATCGGCCTGGCGCTGGCACGCTGCGACACGGACGGGGTGGGCTCCTCGTCAACCCGCCGAACCGCCATTCCCGGGGCGACCCGATCGGGCCGGGAGGATAGCCGCTGCCGGTCGGCCGGCGCAAGGGGGTCATATGGCCTATTCGGGTCAGGCCCGAGGGAGCACGAGGTGCCGTCGTGACTGTCGCCCGCGGTACGATGCCGCGAGCCCCCGTAGCTCAGTGGACAGAGCGGCGAGCTTCTAACTCGCGGGTCGCAGGTTCGAACCCTGCCGGGGGCACCAACCAACCCTCCCCGGCGCTCGATCGGTGGCGCGCCGCTCAGGTAGCCACCGTCGCCGGGTCCTGGCGCGGGACGAGCGTGAACGCCATGACGGTCCCGGCGGCTGCGGCCAGCACGCCGAGCACGACCGCGGCCTCGATCGAGAATGACGCCACCCAGCCCGCGATCGCGGCACCGACAGGCCAGCCGGCGAAGTTGAACGCCATGGAGATCGCGAAGGCTCGGCCCATCCAGGCCGGATCCGTTCGCCGTTGGCGGAGCGTGAACATCGCGACATCCATCGGCCCGTTCAGGATGCCCATGATTGCCATGGACAGGACCACCGGCCCCAGGCCGGGCACCAGCAGCAGCGCGAGCGCCGGCGGGAGCCCGACCATCGGCCAGGCGAACAGGCTGACCTCGCGGCCGCGCGTGTCGAGGCGCCCCGCCCACAGCCCCGTGACCACGCCGACCGCACCCTGGACGGCGAACACGATCCCCACCATCGCCTCGCCGAGATGCAGCCGATCGAGGATCAGCAACGGGACGACGATAGAGACCATGCCCCAGGCCAGGTTGAGGGTCGTGACCGACAATCCGATGCCGCGGAGAGATCGGTTCCGGGCGGTGTAGACCAGCCCGGCACGGGCGTCGGCGAGGAGGCGGCCCGTCGTCTGGACCTCGACCGCAGGCTCCGGGACGGGAAGCAGGACGATGACGGACAGCCCGAGAAGCACGGCGATCGCCAGCATCGCGGCCGGTCCCCCGAAGGCGCCCACCATGACCGCTGCCAGGGGCGGTCCGATGATCGCGGCCACGACGTAGCCGTTGGAATCGATCGCGTTCACGCGCTCCCACAGCGCCGGCGGAACCATGAGCGGAAACAGCGTCCGCATGCCGGTCGCGCCGAGGGGTCCCGTCAGGGACGAGATCGCGGCGATCACCACGAGCAGGCTTGCCGGCAGGGCATCCGCGGCGGCCAGGGCCGCGATCAGGGCGAGCGATGCCGAGCCGATGATCAGGTCGAGGATGATCAGCCGCGTCCTGCCGTGGCGGTCGAGGAGCGCGCCGCCGATCGGGCTGATCAGGAGGCCCGGTGCAACGCTGGCAAAGGTCACGAGGCCGGCTATCACCGGCGAGTCGTAGTGGGTCAGGCTGAACAGGACCAGGGCGACGCCGATCATGGATTGTGCGATCCGGATGATCTGCATGCCGACGAGGGCCCTGGGCAGGGACGGCACCCCGAGGAGCGCGCGGTAGGACGGGGAGGGCGTGGTCATGGAAGTGCAGATGCTATCCGGCCGAGGCGTCCGTCCGTACTGCCGGGTCCGGAACCGAAGTACGGCTTCACGGAACCCCTGCAGACCCGTACGGTCCTGACATCAAGTAGCCGGACCGCACCCGTTGCCACAGGACGGACCCCGACGGCCGGCAGAACAGGATCGAAAGGCGACCATGGCCATGGCCTCGATGGCTGTCAACGAAATCGGACCGATGCTCACCGCCACCGAAGTTGCGGAGATGCTCCATCTCCACGTCAACACGGTGAAGCGGCTCGGCGACCGCGGCGAGCTCCCGTTCTACCGGGTCTGCAAGCGCGGCGATCGTCGCTTCCGGCTCGAGGACGTTCTCCGCTTCCTCCACTCAAACCGCTAAGTCCGCCGCATCAAGGTTCAGCAACCGCGGGCACGGCCGGCGGTTGGAGCCGTCCGGCGGTGATCAGGCCGTCCGGAGCGCCTCCCCGAAGATCTCCAGCGCTTCGGCGACCTCCGCGGCGCTGACGTCCAGCGGCGCGATCCAGCGCACCACCTGGTGCTGCGGCCCGCACGACAGGACGAGGAGGCCGAGGTCCGCCGAGCGGGCCACCAGTCGATCCACGAGGGCACCGTCCGGTGCCTTCGTTTCGCGATTCGAGACGAATTCCACGCCGATCATCAGTCCGGGACCGCGGATGTCACCGATCCGCTCGTCCTCGGCTTTCAGGCGCCCCAGTCCGGCTGTCAGTTCTGCGCCGCGGGCGGCTGCGTTGGCAACCAGCCCCTGGCCCTCGATCGTGTCGAGCACCGCGAGTGCGGCCGCGCAGGCCACGGGATTGCCGCCGTACGTGGACCCGTGGGCGCCGCGGCCCCAGCGCTCGTGAAGCTCGCGCCGGGCCGCGATCGCCGAGAGCGGCAGGCCGTTGGCAATCGCCTTGGCGATGGTGACGACGTCCGGGACGATTCCGGCATGCTCGAAGCCCCACATCCGGCCGGTCCGGCCGTAGCCCGTCTGGACCTCGTCGGCAACGAGCAGGATGCCGTGCTCGTCGCACAGGTCGCGCAGGCCGCGCAGGAAGGCCGCCGGGGCCGGGAGGTAGCCGCCCTCGCCCAGGACGGGCTCGATGAAGATCGCGGCGACGGTCTCGGCCGGCACCACGCTCTCGAGCATCGTCCGAAGGCGGGAGAGGGAGACCTCGGTCGCCCGCGCCTCGTCGCCGTCGAACTCGCGCCAGACCTGCGGGAACGGGGCGAGGTAGATGGACGGCACGAGCGGCTCGTAGCCGCGCCGGTAGTTGGGCGACGAGCTCGTCAGCGAGGTCGCGCCGTAGGTCCGTCCGTGGAACGCCCCCTGGAAGGCGATGATCGCCGGCCGCCCGGTCACGCGACGGGCGAGCTTCATCGCGCCGTCGATCGCCTCCGAGCCGGAGTTGAGCAGGAAGACCGTGTCGATGGGGTCGGGGAGGGTGGCGGCGATGCGATCCACCAGCCGAACGACGGGTTCGGAGTAGCCGATCGCCCCGGTGGGGCCGATGAGCCGGTCAACCTGGGCGTGGATCGCGGCACTCACCGCCGGGTGGGCATGGCCGAGGGCCGTGACCGCGATCCCATTGGCGAAGTCCAGGTACGCCCTCCCGCCGGTGTCATAGAGCCGGTGGCCCACGCCGTGGCTCCACGACCGCTCGAAGTAGCGGCCGAGCACCGGCGTCAGATGGCCGCCCGCGAGCGCGGCCAGATCGAGGTCGTCGGCAGGGGCGGACATCGCCGCGGAGTATAGGCGGGCACCGTGGGCGGACGGGGTGGCATCATTCCCGCGCGACCGTCACGCCATCCGTTGGCGGTCCCTCCTTGCTCGAGGTCTCCGTGTCCATCGACTTCCGCCTGACCGACGAAAACCGGCTCGTCCAGGAGACCGTCCGCGACTTCGCCGAGAACGAGATCCTGCCCCACATCCGCGAGTGGGACGAGAAGGGCGAGGTCCATCGCGAAGTCTTCGCGCGGATGGCGGAGCTGGGCCTGCTGGGCGCCCCGATCTGGGAGGCGTGGGGCGGCTCCGGGATGGACTACCTGAGCTTCGCGATCATCTGCGAAGAGCTGGAGCGCGCGGACACGGCGTTCCGGGTCGTGCAGAGCGTTCACGTGGGGCTCAACTCGCTGACCCTCATGCAGTGGGGGACTGAAGAGCAGAAGCAGCGCTGGCTGGTGCCGCAGGCGAAGGGCGAGAAGCTGGCGACCTTCGGACTCACCGAGCCGGGCGTGGGCACGGATGCCGGCAACCTCGCCACGACCGCCCGCCGGGACGGCGACAGCTACGTCCTCAACGGCCAGAAGATCTGGATCAGCCTGGCCGACATCGCCGATCACTTCCTCGTCTTCGCGTCCGTGGACCGCTCCAAGAAGCACAAGGGCGTGACCGCGTTCCTGGTGGAGCGCGGCATGGCCGGCCTCACCACCGGCACCCTCCACGGCAAGCTCGGGATCCGGGCCGGCAACACCGGGCTGATCAACATGGACGATCTCCGCGTCCCGGCGGAGAACCGGATCGGCGAGGAGGGCGAGGGCTTCATCATCGCGATGTCGGCCATCGACCAGGGCCGGTTCACCGTTGCGGCCGGGAACGTCGGGCTCGCCCAGGCTTGCCTCGACGCGTCCGTGAAGTACGCCCACGAGCGGGAGACCTTCGGCGAGGAGATCGGTCGCCACCAGCTCGTGAAGCAGATGCTGGCCAAGATGGTCGCCGGCATCGAGGCGGGTCGTCTTCTCGTCTGGCGGGCGGCGTTCCTCAAGAACCACGGGGTCCGGAACACCCGCGAGACGTCCCTCGCGAAGTGGTTCGCGACGGACCATGCCGTCGCGAGCGCCCTCGACGCGATCCAGGTCCACGGCGCCAACGGCTACTCGAACGAGTTCCCCGTAGAGCGCTACCTGCGCAACTCCAAGGCGGCCGTCATCTACGAGGGCACGAGCCAGCTCCACACGCTCATCCAGGCGGACTACGCGCTGGGCTACCGCGAGGACCGGCCCATCCGCTGCGAGCCGCTCACGGCGGAGGGCTTCGACCGACTTCCTGTGTCGGTGGCGGCCGGCGCCGGGCGCTCCTGACGCCGGGCAGCTACACGATTGGCTCGAAGCGGGCCTGGAAGAAGCGCAGGTACTTCGGCCCACGACGTCCATGTGCGCCTGCGTGTAGACGCGGCGCGGGATCGTCAGCCGCGTCAGCTCCAGCTTCGGTCGCTTGTGGTCGCCCGTCTCGGGATCGCGCCCGGCCGAGACGATTCCGCGCTCCATCGAACGGATGCCGGAGTCGAGATACAGCTCGGCCGCGAGCGTTTGCGCCGGAAAGAGGTCCTGGGACAGATGCGAATAAAAGCGACGCGCGTCGAGGAAGATCGCATGCCCGCCGACCGGCTGGACGATCGGGATACCCCACTCGGTGAGGAGCTCGCCGAGATAGCGCACCTGCCCGACTCGAGACCGGACGTGCTCGTCCTGGACGGATTCCTCGATGCCGATGGCGAGCGCCTCCATGTCCCGGCCGGCCATCCCGCCGTAGGTGTGAAGGCCCTCGTAGACGACGACGAGATTGCGCAGCTCCTCGAAGACGTCCCGGTCGTTAACTGCCAGCCAACCGCCGATGTTGACGAGGTTGTCCTTCTTGGCGCTCATCCAGGCGCCGTCCGTGTACGAGCAGAACTCGAGGAGGATCTCGGTGATCGACTTCCCGGCGTAGCCCGCCTCGCGCTCCTGGATGAACAGGGAGTTCTCCACCATCCGGGTCGCGTCGAGCAGGAGCCTGATGCCGCGCAAACCACAGAACGCACGAAGCTCGCGAACGTTCGCCATGCTCACCGGCTGGCCGCCGGCCATGTTGACGGTGCCCGCCAGCGACACGTACGGGATCCTGGTAGCGCCCACCTGCTCGACGAGCCCGTCGAGCTTGGCGAGGTCCACGTTCCCCTTGAAGGGATGGAGCGACTCCGGGTCGTGCGCCTCATCGATGATCACGTCGTGGAACGTCGCCCCGGCCAGCTCCTGGTGCAGGCGCGTGGTCGTGAAGTACATGTTCCCGGGCACGTGGTCGCCCGGCTTGATGAGTGTCTGGCTGATGAGGTGCTCGGCGCCGCGGCCCTGGTGGGTCGGCACGACGTGGGCGTAGCCGTAGAAGCGCCTGACTGCTGCCTCGAGGTGGAAGTAGTTGCGGCTGCCGGCGTACGCCTCGTCGCCGAGCATCATGCCGGCCCACTGCCGGTCGCTCATCGCCGACGTCCCCGAGTCCGTCAGGAGGTCGATGTAGACGTCCTGGGACCGGAGCAGAAACGTGTTGTAGCCGGCCTCCTCGAGTGCGGCTCGGCGTGCCTCGGGGGTCGTGACCGTCAGCGGCTCGACCATCTTGATCTTCCACGGCTCCGCCCAGCTGCGGCGGCCATGCTGCTGGCCCATCGTGTGGGGCGGTTCGTGCGCCATCGGGTGCTACCTCCGGGACGTCATCGATCGGCGGGTCGGGGCCGGCCGAGGCTCGGGCGGGGTGGGACGGCCCTAGTTGCCTTCGTCACGCGCGGCGGTCGATGAGATCTTAGATGCTCGTGCTGAGTGTGCCATCGCTGGCCCCGCCGGACAGCAGCCGGGCGGGTGACCCCGGCCTGTATGTGGCAGATGCCTCGACATTCCCGACCGGCATCGGAGTCCACCCGATGATCGCCGTGATGGCGATGGCGAAGCGGGTCAGCCGGACGATCGCGGCCGAGGGTCGCTGGCGGAGCTGAAACCGGGGGCGGCGCCGGTTTCAATCCCGACGGCCTCTTCCGGATCCACGGATACGGTGGCCCGTCCCGCACGCCCGCGCGCCGTGACGATCATGGCCACGGACACCACGATCACGGCCGAGGCAAGCACCGTTCGCAGCGTGATCGGCTCTGACAGGAAGACCGCGCCAAGGGCGAACGCCACGACCGGATTGACGTAGGCGTAGGTCCCGATCAACGAGAGCGGCGCGTTGCGGAGCAGCCAGGCGTAGGCGTTGAAGGCGAGCAGGCTGCCGATGAAGATCAGGTAGACCATCGCCCACACCGAGTCCGCAGAGATGGCGGCGGCGTCGAACCGTCCGAGTTCGCCGGTCAGCGCGCCCTCGACGAACAGGGCGACGGAGCCGGCGAGCATCTGGACCGCCGTCGACGTCAGCGGCCGCCTCGGGAGGTCGGCCGAGTGGGCCGAGAACAGCGAGCCGTGGCCCCAGCCGATCGGGGAGAGCAGGAGCGCCCCGATCCCCAGGATGTCGAACGCGACGCCACCGGCCGGCCAGACGAGCAGGGTTACGCCGGCGAGGCCGAGGGCGATCCCCGCCAGGACGATGCGTGGCAGCCGCTCCCGGAAGTAGACCCAGCCGAACACGGCGAGCCAGGCCGGCATCAGGGCAATGAGGACGGCAGCGACGCCGGACGCGACGGTCTGCTGGCCGTACGCGACGAACCCGTTGCCGATGCCGAGGAGCAGCGCCCCCACGACGGCTGCGTCACGGACCTGGCGGCGCGTGGGCCGTGACCGCAGCAGGTCACCCCGAACGATCTCCCAGACAAGCAGGATCGAGCCGGCGATGGCGAACCTGAAGGCAAGCATCAGGAACGGGGGAATCGTCTCGATCGCGACCGCGATGCCGAGATACGTCGATCCCCAGACCACGTAGAGCGTGGCCATCGCAGCCCACAGCTTCACGCCGCTTGTCCGCATTGGCATAGTCGACTGGTCCAAAGTGCCGTGAGTGTAGCGGCCGCGCGCCTACGCCGCCAGCGTCGCGCCGGACCCTGGGCGGCACTCTCGGCAGGCGCGGAACCCGGCCGCGACCGCCTGGGCCAGTGATGGGAAGGGTCGCTGATGCCGGGGCGTGATCCGCCGCGCGTTGTGGCAGGACGGCAGGCAGACGATCTTCGTCGTCGCGGATCCGAGGTACCGGACGCCGGCCCGCGCCCCTGCCTCCAGGCCGTCCGGATCCAGCCCTTCCGCGGCGAGGATCATCCGCTTGGCCGAAGGGCCGCCGAGCGAGTACTGGCCGATAGAGCCGTCGCTCCTGACGACGCGGTGGCATGGCACCACGAGCGGCACCGGGTTGTGGGCCAGCGCCGTTCCAACGGCTCTGACTGCCCGAGGCCGCCCGATCTCGGCGGCGATCCAGCCGTACGGCCGGACCTCGCCGCGGGGGATCTCCAGGGCCTTCATCCAGACTGCCACCTCGAACGGCGTCCGGCCGCGGAGGTCCAGCCGGACAGACACCCGGCGATCCCCGGCCAGCCGCCCCGCGATCGCGCGCGCAATGTCCGCGGGCACCGAGTCCGCTGGATGGAGCGGGCGGCCCACCCGCTCGCCGAACCGCTCCGCGAAACCGGGCCGATCAGCGGCCCGATCCACCCACGAGATCCCGCGGCCGTTCCAGGCGACGAGTACCGGTCCGAGCGGGGAAGGCAGTTCTGCGTACTGGTCGGCAAGGCCGACCGCGACGAGCGCGCCCGTGCCCACGCCCGCGGGTGCCGGCGCGGCGAGACCGCGCAGGGCTGCCTCGAAGTTCACGAGTTCGGTCGTCATGCGGTGCGCTCCTCTCGAGCTGGTGCGAATTCGGGGTCTTCGGCAAGGCGAGTTCGAAGTTGGGCGAGCCCCCGGCTGACCTGGGCCTTGATGGTGCCCTCCGGGCGGTTCAAGGCGACGGCCGCCTCGGCCACCGAAAGCCCGTCAACATGGCGCAGGATCAGGGCCGCCCGTGGTCCGGGTGGCACGGCAAGGAGGGCGGTGGCGAGCGCCCGGATCGTCTCTCGCCGCGCGGCGCGCTCGTGCGGCGTGCCGCGGTCATCCGGCGCGGCCGGCTCGGTGCCGATCGCGACGATGGGCTCCAGCTGCACCGGAGGCCGCCGGTCCTGCGGGCGTCGCCGTCGGTTCCGCGACAGGTTGACCACGATCGACGCAAGCCACGGTCGGAGCTGCAGCGCGCGGATCCGCTCGCGGTCGTAGGCGGCCATTGCCCGGTAGGACCGCACGAGCGCGTCCTGGGCAACCTCTTCGGCGTCGCGCGTGTCCCCGAGCTGGCGCAGCGCGATCGTGTACAGCCGGTCCTGGTGGGCGGTGACGAGGTCGGCAAACGCGCTGTCGAGATCGTCGGCAAGGCGGCGGAGAAGCGCCAGATCCGGGTCCATCAAGCTCTACAACACGGGTTCGGTGAGATCGGTTGCATCTTGCGCCGTCCCGCGCCGGCGGGGTGGGGCGACGCCGAATCCGGGCGCGTCGCGTGCGACAATCCCGGCATGCGCCTCGACGATCGGTACGACGAGCTCATCGGGTCCCTCGGCGGGTTCTACCGGACCTGTGGGCAGCCGAAGCGCACGGCCTGATCAGCGTGGACGGGGTGACCCTGTCGGTCGATCCGGAGACGGCGGCCGTCCTCCTGGACGAGCACCGGCCCGAGTTCCTCGGCGGGCAGTTCGCCCACTCGGTGGTTGCGACACTCGACTGGGACCGGATGACCGAGTTCTTCCGAACCGGCTTCCCCCTCCCGTCCCGCCCGGATCGGTACCGGGCGGCGATCGAGCAGGTCACCCGTCAGGACATTGCCGTCTTCTTCACTGAGGGCCTCGCGGCGCTGCCCAACCTGGTCGCCCGGCTCCTCGCCGGCGGGCGGGTCCTTGACGTTCACTGCGGCGGCGGTCGCTGGCTGGTCGCGATGGCCCAGCGGTTCGGCAAACTGGAGCTCGTCGGGATCGAGGCGGAGGCCGACTCGATTGCCCGGGCCAGGGCGCTCATCGACGAGACCGGCC
The DNA here is from genome assembly GCA_015661135.1 of Chloroflexota bacterium. Lineage (GTDB taxonomy): Bacteria > Chloroflexota > Limnocylindria > Limnocylindrales > CSP1-4 > UBA5189. Next base: position 4,855 of record JACVXW010000066.1, on the reverse strand, counting down.
TCGCCGGCAGGATCCGGATTGACCATGTCGCCCGGACGGAGGTGACCCGACCGGGGCGGTTCGACCTCATCTACTACCAGTACGCCCTGCATGCCCTGCCGGACCCGCCCGCGTCCCTCCGCGCCTCCTGGGATGTCCTGGACGCCGGGGGCTCCCTCATCGTGCTGGACTGGCTGCTTCCTACGGATCCGGAGGAGATGCGGACGATCCACGGCGAGCTGATCGCCGGTGTCCACCTGGACGAGGTCTTCATGGGCGGCGGCTTGAAGGACCTGGGCACCTTCCTGCGGTGGTTCAGCGACGCCGGCTTGCCGGCGCCCGAGGTCATCGAGCTGCCCTCCGGGGCGACATTGTTCGTCCTCGTCCGGCCGGCCTGACCCGCCGGTGCTCCAGCCCGTCGTCCCGGACGGGACACTTGCCCGCCGCCTGGCCGCGCATGAGGCGGCGGCCCACGCCGCGAATGGTCGCGAGTTGCGAGATCTGGGCGACGCCTTACTTCTCTACGACCCGACCGACGCGGAGCCGTTCTGGAATCGGGTCGTAGCTCCCCGTTGGCCGCCCGCCGCCGACGCGTTCAACCGTCGCCTCGACGAGGTCGTCACGCTGTTCGCGACGCTCGGGCGGCGGCCACACCTTCGGTCCCTGCCGGTCGACGACCAGCCGGCGGACCTGGTGGATCGACTGGTCGAGTTCGGTTTCCGGACGGTCGGACTGGACCGCGCGATGATCCTCGAGGACCCCGGCCCATGTCTCGCGCTGGCACGGACCGTCGACGGGCGATCCGGCCTCTCCGTGGAGCACGTGGGCCGCGACCCCGGGCTCGGGGCCATCCACGTTGCACGGCTCCTCGTCCAGGCGTTCGGGGTGGAGACGGATCGTGTGCCCGCCCTCGGCGCGGAGACGCTCAACGCCGGCCGCCGCCCCGGCGGGGCAGCCCTCCTGCTGCTGGAGGCCGGCGTCCCGGCGGCTGCTGCGAGACGGCTCACGGTGGACGGTGGCACGTATCTGTCTTCGATCGGAACCGCGCCGGGGCTCCAGGGGCGCGGCCATGGATCGCTGGTCACTGCGATCGCGGTCACGGAGGCCCTTGCCGAAGGGACCGGCTTCGTCCACCTGCTCGTCGACGCGTCCAACCTGAGCGCCATCGATCTCTACACGCGACTCGGGTTCATCGTCATTGGCGATCCCATCGTCGACCTGCTGTTGCGCTAGGGAGCCCGCGCCTTCCGCGCCTTCCTCGCGCTACCATCCCGAGATGATCGACACCGCCGGAACCGTCCTGCGCAGCGCCGAGGACCGCGACGCAGAGCGGATCGCAGCCCTGTTCACCGACGAGGGATACCCGGTCGGCCCGTCCGCCGTGGTCGTCCGGCTGGCGCGATTCGCCGGGAAGGATTCATCGGTCGTCGTGGCCGAGCGCTCCGGTGACGTGATCGGGTTCGTCGCCCTGCACGCGCTGCCGCGATTCGAGCACGACGACAGTGTCGTGCGGATCCTCGCCCTCGTGGTGGATGCCGGCGCCCGCGAGCGCGGTGTCGGACGCCTCCTGATGGTCGAGGCGGAACGCTTCGCTGGCGAACGCGGGGCCGCGTTCGTCGAGGTGACCGCCGGCCACCACCGGCCCGACGCGCGCCACCTGTACGAGTCGCTCGGCTACGACGCATCGGCCACCGCCTACCTGCGCAAGCGTCTCTGAATCGCGGCCGACCCCGGCCGCCTACCAGCGGTTCTCGTGAACGAGCGCGTCGAGGGGCTTGCGGCCACCCGGCGGGGTAGCCGAGCAGCCGACGGGCCACCTCGGGCTCGTAGACCGTCGCGGGACAGCTGCCGATCCCGAGCGTCCAGGCGGCCAGGATCATGTTCTGCGAGGCGAGGCCGGCGTCCCACTGGAGCGAGCTGTGGTCGCCGGCGCCGAGCGGATCCGGGGTGACGAGGGCGATCGCGACCGCGGCGCCGGCGACGTGGCCGGCGAATGGCCCGACCGCCGCGAGGTCGACCATGGCGGACCGGTCCGTCACGACGATGAAGTCCCAGCGCTGCCGGTTCTTGGACGAACTGGCGCGCCGGCCGGCCTTGAGGATCGCGGCGAGGTGTTGGGGCGCCAGCGGCCGGCCATCGAATTGACGGACCACGCGCAGGCGGCGGATGGCTTCGTCGACGTTCATCTGTGTCAGGCCGGCCGGGCCGTTCCAAGGGCGGAGAAGCGACGGGTGTCATCGTCGGGCGGACGCCGGGCATCGACCGCGACCGCGATCCGGGCCGCCTCTTCTGCGCTGAGCGGACCGCCGAGCACCTGTGCCAGAAACCGCGCGACGGCCTCGCGGTAGGCCGGGAACTCGTACAGCCAGCTGTGCTGGCCGCCCGTGATCTCGAGGGTCTCGATCGGCTGCGCGGCCGCGGTCTGGATCTCGTCGGCCGTCTCCCGCGCTGATCGGCCGGCCGCCACAAGTCGACCGAGATGGGCCACGGGCACGACACGATCGTCAGTCCCATGGATCGCCAGGATCGGCCCGGCGTAGCGGCGGATCGCGGCCGTTGCCGAGATGCCCCGGACATCGTGGCCCCGCGGCTTCAGGTAGACGCGCGTCGTGAGCCATGCCAGCGGGTAGGCCACGAGGTCGGGGATCGGCAGGTGCGCCAGGCGGAAGGTCTGGCGGGTCAGCCGGTAAGGATCGGCCGGCGTGGAGGTGAGAACCACGGCAGCGACGGCCGGCTCGGCGGCTGCCGCCAGGATTGCCCCCACCGCGCCGAGCGAGTGGCCCAGGATCGCGACCCGGGTGACCTCCGGCCGCGCGAGCGCTGCCCGCACGCCGGCGAGGGCATCCACCCCGAACTCGCCGGCGCTCACGGGCAGATCCTCGGGCGCGTTCGCGCCGTGTCCGCGGACATCGAGGGTGAGGACGTGCCAGCCGACTGCGTGCAGGAAGGCGGCGTTGGCGAGCGTCCGATGGCGCCCCGATTCCCACCCGTGAACGAGCACGACCGCGGGTCCGGGGGCGCCTCCTCGGGCGGGGATCCACCATCCCGGCAACACCAGCCCGTCCGATGTCGGGACATTGATCGCGTCAAACGGCAAGCCCATCTCCGCGGGCGTGATGGTCGGCGGGTGCTGGCGCGGAAAGCCGGCCCGCTGGCGGTAGACGTGGGCGAATCGCCACGCAAGCGCGACGGGCGTCGCGGCGACGGCGGCGGCGAATCCCGCCCACCGTGCTCGAGTTCGAGATGGCATCGTGTACAGGGGACGGCACAGGCCGCGGACCTGTCAAGCGCCGCCGGCCCGGTACACTCCACGGGTGCCCAAACGCGATCCCCATGACGTCCTCGGCGTGGCCCGAGGCGCCTCCCAGGCCACGATCAAGGCCACCTGGCGCCGCCTTGCTCGGGCGGCCGAGATCAACCGCGCCTACGAAGAGCTCCGGATCGGGGCCCCCGGCTCGGCCACGCGGGACGGAGCCGACGGATCGCCCAGACGTCCTGGTGGGCCCCCAAAGCCGCGACCGACCCGCCCGGTCACGGGCCGGGTCGACACGTCCGAGACCTTCAGGCCACACAACGCGTCGACGGGGCGTGGAACCTCGCTCCCCGGTCAGCCACCGCTCAAGGGTGAGCGCTTCGATCGCGAGCCGCGCCGCGCATCGCAGCCCAACGGGCCGCTGGATCGAGCCCGGGTACCGGGCTTCAGGCCGCCGCCCATACCGCCCCTGGAGGTGGCCCTGGCCGTTCCGATCGAGTTCGGCAAGTTCCACGGGCACACGCTCGGGCAGATCGCGGCGTTCGAGCCAAGCTATATCGACTGGCTGGCCCGGACGATCTCGCACGACCCGGAGCTCGTGGGGGCTGCGCGCGCGCTCCAGGCGGAGCTCGATCTGCGTGGCGTGGTCCGGCGGCCACGCCCGATTCCCGCGCGCTGACCTCGGGCGTCCCGGAATGGGCGATCGCCCCCCGCGAGGTGCGAGAGGCGATCGATGATCGCGCGGCGGCGATGAGTCCCGCCGGACGCAGGCCGGGTCAGGGCCGACGAATCATGGTTACTCGGCTCGTGACCCGGGAGCGGGATCCCCGTTGCCGACCGTCCTCGGCGCAAGCGTCCGTTTCCAGGTCCGTGGCCGACGCCCCGAGTGCCCCCGGTGCGCCGCGTCAGGCGTGCCCGAACCGTACGCTCGCCTCCGGGCCATGGGCAATGGCCCCCTCGTCCCGTGTGGCCCAGGGTCGAAGGTCGATGGCGTGCGCGCACCAGACCGGGACCTCCGTACCGGTGCGGAATGTCGCTCGGCGGCGTCCCCTCCCGGCTCCGGGTAGGCTCCCTCGGTGATCAGCACACTGCCGACAGGTGGTCAACGCCTGAATCGGTTCCGCTCGCTCGCCCTGACGCTCGGCACGCTCATGCTCATCGCCGCATGCGGTGGGCCGACGGTCTCGTTCGACCCTTCCGGCGGGTGCGGCGCTGACGGGCGCGCCGCGGGCGCCTACCCGGACCTTGAAGCGCGCCTTCCCCAGGCGTTCGACGGACGAGTCCCGAGCGCCATCGATTCCGGCCGCCACTGCTCTGCCGACGCCCTGGGGTCGCTCGTCGCGCACGACACGACGGGCGTCCAGTTTGCCGGCGCGACCTGGGACCTCGGGAGCGGGACGGGCGTTTCCAGCGTCGTGTTCAGCCTGCCGGAGCGGGATCTTCCGGCCGCCTGGATCGCCGAGTTCTACGAGGTCGGTGCCCGGACGGCGAAGCGCACGGACAACATCGAGGCCAGCCGTCCGACCTACGAGGGGGCAGGGGAGACATGGCGCCTGGACACCCTCAACGGCCTGTCGCTCCAGACCGTCGTCACCTGGCAGGACGGTCCGATGGCCCGGGTCG
>JACVXW010000065.1 GCA_015661135.1 Chloroflexota bacterium | reverse complement strand
CGCCGGGATCCTGGCGGATCGACGCCTGGCCGCCCACCGCGACGCGCTCGCCGCCACCGCCATCGCGCCCTTCGAGGTGGTCGTGGCGAATCTGTACCCGTTCGCTGCAGCCGCTGAGCGCGACGGGATCACCTTGGACGAGCTCGTCGAGGAGATCGACATCGGCGGGCCATCGATGGTCCGGGCGGCTGCCAAGAACCACGCGAGCGTCGTGATCGTGACCTCGGCGGCACGGTACGGAGAGGTGCTCCAGGCGCTCGCCACGCTCGGGTCCGCGGCCGACGAGGCCGCGCCCGTCGCCGAGGGCCTGCGAGCCGCGCTCGCCGTGGAGGCCTTTGCGCACACCGCGGCGTACGACGCCCGGATCGCCGCCGAACTTCCCGTGCGGATGGCGGCGGCCGGCGTGGACCTGCCGGACTGGCCAGGCCTGCCGGGTGCCACGGACCCGTACCCGCCGACGCTGACGGTCGGCCTGGAGAAGGTGGAGACCCTCCGCTACGGGGAGAACCCGCACCAGACCGCGGCGCGGTACCGGCGGCCCGGGCCGGACGCCGAGGCCGGGCCGTTCGCGAGCGGCGCCTCGCCGCTCCAGGGCAAGGCGCTGTCGCACAACAACGTCCTCGATGCCGCCGCGGCCGCCAGCGTCGCGCGCCAGCTCCGCGGTCCTGCCTGCGTCATCGTCAAGCACACCAATGCCTGCGGCGCGGCGGAACGCGGGACGCTCCTCGGCGCGTGGGAAGCGGCGCTCGCCGGCGACCCGGTCTCCGCGTTCGGCGGGGTCGTGGCCCTGACCCGCGAGGTCGATCGAGCGGTTGCCGAGCGGCTCGCGACCATCTTCCTCGAGGTCGTCGTCGCGCCTGGCTTCGACGCGGGTGCGCGGGAGGTCCTGGCCGCGAAGCCGAACCTCCGGCTGCTCGTGGCCCCCGACCTCGCGCTTGATGAGCCTCCCGCCGTGCCGTCGCCCCGGGCCAGCGTTCGGACGGCCGGCGGCGCGATCCTCGTCACCGCGCCGGACGTGATCCCGGACGACCCATCGGCCTGGACGGTCGTGACCAGGCGGTCGCCCACCGATCGCGAGCGCACCGACCTCGACCTCGCCTGGCGCCTGGCCCGCGGGCTCTCATCCAACGCCATCGTCCTCGTGAAGGACGGCGCGCTCATCGGGATGGGCTCCGGTCAGGTCTCCCGCGTGGACGCCGCCCGCCAGGCGGTCGAGAAGGCCCGCCGCTTCGCCGGCGAGGAGGCATTGGCCGGCGCCGCCTGCGGCTCGGACGCGTTCTACCCGTACCCGGACGCCGTGGAGGTCTGCCTCGAGGCCGGCGTGACGGCTTTCGCCCAGCCCGGCGGCTCGGTCCGCGACGCAGAGATCGTGGCCACAGCCGATGCGGCCGGCGCCACCATGCTGATCACCGGGACCCGCCACTTCCGCCATTGACGGCCGGGCCCACACCTTCGTGGGCCGTGGGTTGCTCGCTGCTACCATCGCCGTTCAAGGGCGACGAAACCCGATTCCTGACCGGCACGGACGAGCACTCGGTCAACATCGCCCAGCGGGCCGCCGAGGACGGGATCAGCCCCAAGGCGTTCGTGGACGAGAAGGTCGGCCTGTTCATCGCCGCCGAGGACGCCCTTTCGATCTCGCCGGACCGGTTCATCCGGACCACGGACCCGGATCACGTCCGAGCAGCCCAGGAGATGGTCCGGCGCGCCCACGCAAACGGTGACATCTACCTCGGGACCTACGAGGGCTGGTACTGCCCGAACGAGGGCTTCCGGAACGCGACCGACGTCACCGAGACCGCCCGCGGCACGATCTGCCCCAACCACCCCGAGGTCCCGCTCCAGTGGCTGACCGAGAAGAACTGGTTCTTCCGACTGTCGGCCTATCAGGAGCGCCTCGAGCGCTGGTTCCTGGACAACCCCGGCGCGGTGCAACCGGACTACAGGCGCAACGAGATGCTCGGCTTCATCCGGCAGGGCCTCGAGGACTTCTCGATCTCGCGCGCCGGCGCGACCTGGGGGATCCCGTTCCCGATCGGCGAGGATGGCCAGACCGCGCAGCGCGAGGACGGCTCGTGGGACGCGGAGGCGGGCACGATCTATGTCTGGTACGACGCCCTGATCAACTACATCACCGGTGCCGGCTTCCCGGACGACCCCGAGGCATTCGCGCGGTGGTGGCCGGCCGATCTCCACGTCATCGGCAAGGACATCGCCCGGTTTCACACGGTCTTCTGGCCGGCGATGCTCTGGAGCGCCGGCTTGGAAGCCCCCAGCAAAGTCTGGATCCACGGCTGGCTGCTCGCAGCCGGCGGCGAGCGGATGAGCAAGAGCCGCGGCAACTTCATGGACCCGGTGGACTTCGTGGCGGCGTTCGGTGCGGATGGGGCGCGCTACGTGACGCTTCGCGAGGTCGCCTTCGACCGCGACACCGAAGTCAGCTGGGACGCCTTCGTCCGCCGCTACAACGCGGACTTGGCGAACGACTTCGGCAACCTCGTGAACCGGACCGTATCGATGGCCGGGCGCTACCTGGATGGGGAGCGGCCGGCCCCTCGGACCGAGCCGGGCTCGTCGCCGCTCGCCCACGACTGGGCCGCCGCGCTCGCGGCCTACTGTGAACGGCTGGAGGCGTGCCTTTTGCACGACGCGCTTGCGTCGCTCTGGGAGTTCGTGGGCGCGGCGAACCGATTCGTGGACGCGGAGCAGCCGTGGTCGCTGGCGAAGGCGGCAAAGGCCGGTGACCTCGAAGCGGCCGATCGCCTGCGCGACGTCCTCGGCGACCTGGTGGAGGCCTGCCGGCTCCTGGGGCTCGCGGCGGCCCCGTTCCTTCCGAACACCGCGCCGCGGCTGCTCGCCCAGCTGGGTCACGAGTATGCCTACGCCGCCGACGGCAAGGGCGGGCCAGCGCTGCTTGATGAGTTGTCCTGGGGCGCTCGGCTGGGGGAGGCGGGGCGGCTGGCCGCGCCGGAGCCGTTGTTTCCTCGCCTCGATGTCGAATCGGTCGAAGGCTGATCGTTTCATTCCTGAACAGCCGGCACAGTCCGACCAGCGTGGAGGTTCGTGGTGGCGCACGGGGAAATCAATCACGTCGAGTTTCCGGCCGACGATCCGGAGCGCGCCATGCGCTTCTATACCGCGGTAGCCGGCTGGGAGTTCGGCGAGATGCCGGAGATGCCCGGCTACCACCTGTTCCGCTCGGGCGAAGGCCATGGCGGTGCGGTTGGGTTGCGCAGCGTCACGATCGGCGCGACGCTCCGGCTGTACATCGAGGTCAGCTCGATCGAGGAGGCGCTGGTCGCCTCCGAGCGCACGGGCGGGACGACGAAGGAGCCGAAGTCGGACATTCCCGGCTGGGGCTGGTTCGCCGTGGTCACCGACCCCGAGGGCTCGGAGATCGGTCTCTTCGAGCCCTTGCCGCGGCCCTGATCGCGGAACGGCCCGGCGCAGCGCCACCGACGCACGATCTGGCGCCGGACGCACAATCTGGCGCATGCGCCTTGTCGACAGCCACTGCCACCTCCAGGCGGATCGCTTCTCGGACGATGTCGACGACGTCCTTGCCGCGGCTCGCGCCGCGGGCGTTGAGCGGATCCTGGTTCCGGGCTGGAACGCCTGGTCGTCCAAGGCGGCGCTAGACCTCGTGGATCGCCACCCGTGGCTCGATGCCGCGGTCGGCGTCCACCCCCACGACGCGGCCAAGGTCTCCGATGCGGACTGGCGCTCGATCGCGGTATCGGCGCGCGATCCGCGCGTCGTGGCGGTCGGGGAGACCGGCCTCGACTTCGACCGCGTCTTCTCGCCGATCCCGGATCAGCTCATCAACCTGCGTCGCAACTTCGCCCTCGCCCTCGAGACCGGGAAGCCGGCGATCCTGCATTGCCGCTCCCGTGTGGGCGAGCGCGATGCCCAGGATGCGCTCCTCGCCGAGGTCCGGGCACTGCCGGGCCTCAAGCTCGTGATCCACTCCTTCAGCGGCTCAGTTGACTACGCCGAGTCGATGCTGGAGCTCGGCGCCGCGATCTCGATCTCCGGGCTGGCCTTCCGCGCCGGCGAGGAGTCAACCGCCGAGGTGGCTCGGCTCGTGCCGCGTGATCGGCTGCTGGTCGAGACGGATTCACCGTACCTGTCGCCGCCCGGCGCCCCCCGCGGGCGGAACGCGCCGGAGTGGGTAGGGCTCACAGCCGCCTGGGTGGCCCAGCAGCGCGGCGAGGATCCCGCGGCCGCCGGCGATGCACTCGTCGCCGCGTACGACGTGGCCTTCCCACGCCGTCGCGAAAGCGTCCGCCCGGCATGACGACGCCGTTCGTCCGCCCGGCATGACGACCCCGAACCCCCGTCGTACCTCCGCCCGCGGCCGGTGGCCGGCGCTGGTCGCAGGCTCGCTCGTGATCGTGCTCATCGGGTGCGCCACCACGCCGTCGCCGTTCGCGCCGTCGCCGCCGGCGTGGCCCACCGCGAGCCCCGCACCCAGCCCATCAGCCGGCGGCGGCTGTCCGGTCAAGGAGCAGACCGGCGCGCTTCGCTCCAACACGCTGATCGATCTGGCCATCACATCGGACGGCGTGTCTGATCTCGTCACATTCCGGTTCGGTGACGTCGCGCCCGGGCCGACGGGCGGTGCCGGCCGGCTCAGCGCAGTGCGCCCCCCAATCCTCGAAGGCGGCAGCGGGCTACCCGTCGAGGTCGTGGGCTCGCACTTCGTGGAGGTCCACTTCGACGGGATGCTCATCGCCAATGAGGCGGGCGAAGCGGTCTTCGTGGGCCCTACGTCGGCGAAGCCATCCATGCTCGCGCTGCGCCAGGTCGAGATGACCGAGGCCTTCGAGGGTGTCTACAACTTCGTCCTCGGCTACGACGGCAACGGCTGCGTGACGCTCGTCGAGGACGCCGCGACGAAGACGCTGACGGTGGCGATCGGCCACTGACGGTTCCACCGCAGCCGCAGGGCCCCCGCCGCGCACGGCCTCGGGGGCGCGGCCTCGGCTCGGGCTCCACGGCCGCGGCCGCGCGCCACCCGCTGGGGGGCCGCTGTGCGCCACAGGCACAATTCCGGTCTGGACGGGCCTCGGCCGGGCCTCGACGCGGCCCGTTGTTGCGGCTTGGCCTCGCCGCGACGGTGTTTCCCGGTCCGTGATGCGCCACAGGCACAGTTCCCACCCGAAACGGACACGATTGCGCCCGCCAGGCATAGGCTTGACCGGAATTCGGGCCGTTTCGCGTCCTGGGCGCCTGTTTGGTGCCCGTGGCGCACAGCAGCGGCACTGGGCCGCGGTTTCTATGCTCCGTGGACATAGGTGCCCAAAGGCGGCGGCCTAATGGCGGCGGCCCAAAGGCGGCGGCCCCCAAAACGCGGCCTCCCAGGCGCGGCCACGCGGCGGTTGACACTGCTCGCGGCCCGCGCCTACACTGCTGGCACTCTCACCCCGAGAGTGCTAATCAGTCCGGATCCTTGGTCCGACGGGCGCCCCGATGAACGGGAGGACGCGCCGGGCCAGGCCGGTTGAGCGGCACCAATTGATCGTCAACAGGCCCTCGCGCGGCGCACCGTGCGCCATCGCCGGGGGACCCGCGATGAAGAAGGTTCGACGGCCGTATCCGTCACAGGAGGGAACACGTTGGCCAGTGCCACTGTCTCGAACAACCTTCGCCCGCTGGGCGATCGTGTCGTCGTCAAGCCGAGCGCGCGCGAAGAAATGACCAAGAGCGGCATCGTCCTCCCGGACACCGCCAAGGAGAAGCCCCAGGAGGGGACCATCCTCGCCGTCGGGCCGGGCCGCGTCCTCGATGACGGCAAGCGCGAGGCGATGGACGTCAAGGTGGGCCAGAAGGTCCTCTACGGCAAGTACGCCGGGACCGAATTCAAGGTCGAGGGCGAAGAGCTCCTCATCGTCAGCCAGAAGGACATCCTCGCGATCGTCGAGGACTGACGCCGCCGCCGGCGGCATCGCCGGCCCAGCAGCAAACCCTCGTATCGCCACTACACCTGGAGGGACACCCAAGTTGGCCAAGCAGCTCATTTTCGACGAGACCGCCCGTCGATCGCTCAAGCGGGGCATTGATCGCCTCGCCGACGCGGTCAAGGTCACCATCGGCCCCAAGGGCCGCAACGTCGTGCTGGACAAGAAGTTCGGCGCTCCCACGATCACGAATGACGGCGTGACGATCGCCCGCGACATCGAGCTTGACGACCCGTTCGAGAACATGGGCGCCCAACTCCTCAAGGAAGTCGCCACCAAGACGGATGACGTCGCCGGCGACGGGACGACCACCGCGGTCGTGCTCGGCCAGGCGATGGTCGCCGAGGGTCTCCGCGTCGTCACGGCGGGCGCCAACCCGATGGTCATCAAGTCCGGCATCGAGAAGGCCGTCGCGGCCATCGTGGAAGAGATCAAACGGGTATCCCGCCCGGTGGACTCGCGCGAGCAGATCGCGGCCGTCGCCGCCATCAGCGCCGCGGATCCCGAAGTCGGCGAGATCATCGCCGAGGTGATGGACAAAGTCGGCAAGGACGGCGTCATCACCGTCGAGGAAGGCCAGAGCCTGGGCCTCGAGAAGGAATACACCGAGGGCATGCAGTTCGACCGAGGCTACCTCTCGGCCTACTTCGTGACCAACGCGGACCGGATGGAGGCCGTTCTCGAGAACCCGGTCCTCCTGATCACTGACAAGAAGATCTCCAGCGTCCAGGACATGCTCCCGGCGCTCGAGAAGGCCGTCGGCCTTGGCCGCCCGGTCGTGATCATCGCCGAGGACGTGGACGGGGAAGCCCTCGCCACGCTCGTCGTGAACAAGCTCCGCGGCACCGTCTCGGTCCTGGCCGTCAAGGCTCCGGGCTTCGGCGATCGCCGCAAGGAGATGCTCCGCGACATCGCGATCCTGACGGGCGGCACGGTCGTCTCCGAGGAGATCGGCCGCAAGCTCGACTCGGTCACGATGGAGGACCTCGGCAAGGCCCGTCGCGTCGTTGCCACCAAGGACGACACGACGATCATCGACGGCGAGGGCAGCCCGGACGCGATCAAGGGCCGCATGGCCCAGATCAAGGCCCAGATCGAGGACACGACATCGGACTACGACAAGGAGAAGCTCCAGGAGCGCCTTGCCAAGCTGTCCGGCGGCGTGGCCGTGATCAAGGTCGGCGCGGCCACCGAGGTCGAGCTCAAGGAGAAGAAGCACCGCATCGAGGATGCGCTCTCGACGACCCGCGCAGCGGTCGAAGAGGGCCTGGTCGCTGGCGGCGGCGTGGCGCTGCTCCAGGCCATTCCGGCACTCGACCGGGTCGAGCTCGTGGGTGACGAGGCGGTGGGCCTCGGCATCCTGCGCCGCGCCCTCGAGGCGCCCATCCGCCAGATCGCCGATAACGCCGGCGCGCACGGCGAAGTCATCGTCGAGCACGTCAAGACGTTGCCCCGCGGGCACGGCTACGACGCCCTCAAGGGTGAATACGGCGACATGTTCAAGAAGGGGATCGTCGACGCCGCCAAGGTGACGCGCTCGGCACTCCAGAACGCCGCCTCGATCGCGGCGATGGTCCTTACGACAGAGACGCTCGTCACCGACCTGCCGCAGAAGAAGCCGACCGTGCCCGCCGGCGGCGGGGGGTACGGCGACGACATGGACTACTAGACCGACACCCCCCCTCGGATGGGGCCGGGGCCCAACGCTT
>JACVXW010000001.1 GCA_015661135.1 Chloroflexota bacterium | reverse complement strand
GACGGCAGCACGGGCGGCTCGACCGGCTCGACCAACGGCTCGACCGACGGTGGCGCGTCGGGCGGAAACCCGCCCACCCAGGAAGTCCTTGGCGAGGTCGCAGTCGGCCCGACCTTTGAGCTCCCCGCGACCGACACGGTCTCCGATGTCGTCACTGGCGGCTCGTACCTCATGATCATCCTCGGCCTCGCCGGACTCGCCTGCGCCGCCGTCCTCCTTGCTCCCACCCGCCGTCGCGAGGCCGAAGCGACGGAGTAACCCCCACGGGGGTCGCTGTCCCCGAGCACCGACGACCGGGATGCCGTGCCCGCATCCCGGTCGTTCGATTCCCGGTCCACGACAGGGCGATTTCCTGGCTTGTGCTCGCCCAGGGAGCACTCCGCGAGTACAGGCGAGGTCGAACGGTCATCGAGCCCCGGGCCCGGGGCTGACCGGGCGCCCACCACGCTCAGCGGCCGAGACGTGAACCGGCGAGCACATGGATTCGGCCATCCCGTGCCGCCGAGCGGCTGCCGGCCATCTGCACAGTGCTCCGGCGGCGGTCATAGGGCAGGATCGCGGGATCGGACCGGATGCCGCCGTCAGACGTCGGCTTCGAAGCCCGGCACCACGAGTTCCACCGGCCCGGCGTACCGTGCGCGCACGGTCCGGATCACCTCCACCGGATCACGTCCCATCAGCAGATGCGTCAGCAGGACGCGACCGGCGCGGGCCGCGGCCGCGAAGCCGCCGACCGCTGGCGCGTCCAGGTGGGACGCGCCCTCCGGGACCGGTCCCTCACCGAAAGAGACCTCGATGAGCAGCGCGTCACCCTCGCGAGTGAGCGGCCGCAGGTCGTCCACCGTGCCGAGATCGCCCGAGTAGACAAGGCCCGGACCCGCCCCGTCCGAGACGCGGAACGCGTAGCTGTCATTCGTATGCGCCACCCGGGCCACCTGCACCTCGAACGGGCCGAGCCTGCGGAGCCCCGGCTCGAGCGGTGCGACGTCCAGGGCCGCGGCCGCGAACCCAGGCTCCGCGTGAAGGCCGTCCAATCGCGCGGCCAGGTCACCCGGCGCGTCCACCCGCAGCCGACGAGCTGGAACCAGGTGATACCGAAGGTAGTGGCGGAGCGGCACCAGGTCCACGAAGTGGTCCGGGTGGAGGTGGCTGATCAGCACGGACTCAAGGCGCTCCGGCGCGATGCGCCCGGCGAGACCGGCAAACGCTCCGTGGCCCAGGTCAAGGGCGATCGCCTGATCACCCGACCGAACCAGATAGCACGCTCCCACGGAGCCTGCCGTATCCGCGTAGGCCGGTCCCGCTCCGATGACCGTCAGCAGCACGGGCCGAACCCGGATCGTCTCACCGAGTCAGCGTATCGCGAGCGCACGGCCGCCGGCTTGCGGCGAGCCATCAGCCGTGAGCCGTTGCCGCCCTGGGAGTCCTCCGGGCTTCTTAGGGCGCCGCCCCGTTCGTCGCGTCGGGTGACTCGGACCGATCCGGACCCATCGAGTGCTCCGGCGGATTCGAAGGCTTGTTCTGGTTCCCGGACTGGCCGGGCGGCTGGTTGCCAGCGGGGTCCGGGCCACCAGACGGCTGGGTGTCGTCGATCCGGTTGACGGCTTTCTGGCTGGCCTCGATCGCCCGGTCGATGCCGTGCTGGGCTGCAGCCGGAAGGTCCTGGACGAGCGTCTCCAGGACCGTCACGTGGACGCCCAAGGCCGCCTTGAGGCGCTCAAGTCTCGTCGTGTCCGTGCCGGCCTCGTCGAGTGCCGATTGGACCGCCGCCTCGTATGCCTGGACCGCAGCGGCCACACCGTTGTCGTCAGCCGCTGTCGCAGCGCGTTCGGTGTCCACAAGGCGCTCCTCGATCTGGCGGACGCGCTCGAGGGCACGCGCATCCGCATCGGCCGGCAGCGTGGCCGTCTCCAGCCAGACGCGTGCCCCGTAAAGGGGACCGCCCGGTGCGGAGCCGGCAGCGACGGCGACGGCGCTGGCCAGCGTGAGACCTGCCGCAAGGAGGAGGGCCGCCATGCGGCGGGGCCCGGACCGATGCCGGTGCTGCGACCCGTGCATCGTCGACTCCAGGGCGCGCATCCGCGCCTCCTCGACGATGGCCGCCCGAATTCGCGCCGACGCCACCCGGCTCGGGGTCAGGCGGACGGACGCATACGCCTCGAGGCGCTGCCTCAGTTCCTCCTCCCCCGGATGATCCTCGTGCACGAATCGCTCCTCGTTCATGTCCGGCCGGCCGGGCCGTCCCCGGCGCGGTCGTTGTCCGGACCCAGGTCCAGGTCCAGGCCCAGCGATCGCCGCAGGGCCGCGATCGCCCGAAACTGAAGGCCCCGAATGGTGCCTTCCTGTTTGCCCATCACCTCGGCGGCCTCACGGGCGGAGAGCCCGGCGAAGAACCGAAGCTCGATTGCCTCGCGCTGTTCGTCCGTCAGATCGGCCAGTGCCCTGGCGACCATTTCGAGGTCCTGCCGGAGCAGGGTCACCTCAGCGGGCCCCGCCTGCTCCGAGGCCCGGTATGCCGCGGCATCCAGATCGGCATGCACGTGGCGTGTCCGGGCGTGGTCGATGATCGTGTTCCGGGCCAGCCGGAAGAGCCAGCCCCCGAAGGGGACGCCCCGTTGCTCGTAGCGCGGGAGCGCCTCCAGGGCCTTGACGAAGACGAGCTGCGTCAGGTCCTCCGCGTCACTCGGGCGGTCGACACGGTTGGCAACAAAGCGATACAGCGGTTCGTAGAACGCATCGAAGATTCGCCCGAAAGCCCAGGGGTCACCCGCCTTTGCTTCCAGGACGAGCCGCTCGAGCGCCTCGTCGTCCATCCTCACAACGAACCAACCCGTCCGTTGTTAGGCAAGACTGACCGATGGGGACGGCCCGACCTGCCGACGGAATCGCGCCGGCACCTCGACGGCGACCCGATCCGTGACCGAATCCGGCCCTCGTCGGAACGCGAGCGTCGTGAAACCGGCGTCGGCGAGCGCCCGGTAGCCGTCTTCAAGCGCCCATCCGAACTGGCTCGTTGCATGCGAGTCCGACCCTGCGGTGACACGTACACCGCCGAGTTCCCGGTAGCGCGCGAGGAGGGGCTGCCCCGGGTACGGCTCGCCGGCCCGGTGACGGTACCCGCTCGAGTTCACCTCCAGGGCGGTCCCGGAATCGACGAGGGCACGAAGGGCCGGTTCGAACAGCTCCACGGCGCCGAAGATCTCGGGCGCGGCGAAACTGCCGTGGAGGTACCGGCGAACGACGTCGAGGTGGCCGATCGTGTCAAACAGGCCGGTGCCGGCCGCGGCCGCGATCTCCGTCAGGTACGGATCCAGGGCTTCCGCCAGCGGCCGGCCGGTCGCCCATGTCCGGACCCGCCTCGGCACGTACGGGGAGTCCGGCCAGTCGTGAACGGAACCAATGGTGAAGTCGTACCGATGGCGGCGCAGATGGGCCCGGAGCTCGTCCTCCCAGGACCGGTTGTACGTCAGTTCCGCCCCGAACCGGATCTGGACGCCGCGGGGCGCCCAGCGCTCGGCCGCGTCCCGGACCGTCCGCTCCCGCTCCTCGAACGAGACGTAGTCGTAGGCCGGGTCGCGCGCGTCGAAGTCGACATGGTCCGTGATCGCGATCTCGGTGATGCCACGCTCGAGCGCCAGCGCCGCGTACACATCCACGGGTACGTTGGCATCCGGGGACTGGTCCGTGTGGAGATGCGAGTCGAGCGGCAGGTCCCGCCCCCGTCGATCCATCGCCGCGTCCGCCCGACCGATCATCGCGTGCCGATCATCGGGCGCCGATCAGGCCAAGCTCGCGGCCCACGCGGGCGAAGGCGTCGAGTGCGCGGTCCAGGTGCTCGTCCGTGAGTGCCGCCGTGACGATCGTTCGCAGGCGAGCCTGGTCCAGGGGCACGGTCGGGAAGACGACGGAGGTGGCGAACACGCCTTCCTCGAACAGGCGCTCCGAAAACCGGATCGCCGCCTCGGAATCGCCCACGATGATCGGCGTGATCGGCGTTTCGGACCGGCCGATGTCAAAGCCGAGGCGCGCCAGCTCCGCCTTGAACCGGCGCGCGCTGGTCCACAGGCGCTCAATTCGCCAGGTCTCCTCGTCCATGACCCGGAGCGCCTCCCGGCACGCCTCCACGACCGCGGGCGGGTGGGACGTCGAGAATAGGAATGGCCGGGCTCGCTGGATGAGGATGTCGCGGAGCGCATGCGAGCCAGCGACGTAGCCGCCGAGGACCCCGACGGCCTTGGACAGGGTCCCGACCTGGATGGCGACGCGGCCGTGGAGCCCGAAGTGGTCCACGCTGCCCCGCCCGTTTCGCCCGAGCACGCCCGAGCCATGGGCGTCGTCTACGAGGACCGCCGCCCCGTACCGCTCCGCGACCTCCACGATCCCCGGCAGTGGCGCGATGTCCCCGTCCATCGAGAAGACACCGTCCGTCACGATCAGGATCAGGCGGTACGGGCCGGCGCCGTCCGGGCGGCCGCGCTCGTCCGCCTCGGCGAGGACGGTCTCAAGGGCGCCCACGTTCGCATGGGCGTATACCCGGCGCGGCGCCTTCGAGAGCCGCATGCCATCGATGATCGAGGCGTGGTTGAGGGCATCCGAGACGATCAGGTCCGCCTCGCCGGTGATCGTCGGGATGACCCCGGTGTTGGCGGTGAAGCCGCTCTGGAACGTGAGCACCGCCTCGGTCCCCTTGAACGCCGCCAGCTCCGCCTCGAGGGCCTCGTGGATGGACATCGTCCCGGCAATCGTCCGGACCGCGCCCGAGCCGGCCCCGTATTCCCGAACGGCCTCGACCGCGGCGGCCTTGAGGCGCGGATGATGGGTCAGGCCGAGGTAGTCGTTCGAGGACAGGCTGATGACCTCACGGCCGTCGATCGTCGCGACCGGCCCCTGCTCCGACGCCATCACCCGGAGCGGGCGGTAGAGGTGCCGGGCTCGCATGTCGTTCAGCTCGGCGTCGAGGAACGCGAGCGGGTCGGGGCGGTCTGTGCGCATCAGCGCGCCGTCCAATCCATGATCACCTTGCCGGAATCGCCGGACCGGGCAGCCGCGAAGGCGGCCTCGAAGTCCCGGTACGGGAACCGGTGGGTGATCGCGGGCTTGATGTCCAGCCCGGACTGGAGCATGACGGTCATCTTGTACCAGGTCTCGTACATCTCCCGGCCGTAAATCCCGCGCAGGGTCAGCATCTTGAAGACGATCTCGTTGACATCGATCGAGATCTCGTCCGTCGGGATGCCGAGGATCGCGATTCCGCCGCCGTGGGCCATGTTCGAG
This sequence comes from Chloroflexota bacterium, assembly GCA_015661135.1. GTDB lineage: Bacteria > Chloroflexota > Limnocylindria > Limnocylindrales > CSP1-4 > UBA5189. The sequence goes on along the minus strand of JACVXW010000001.1, from coordinate 29,558 downwards.
ATCGCCGTCCGCAGGGCTGCGGCGTTGCCCGACATCTCCATCGCAACATCGAAGCCCTCGACCATGCCCAGTTCCGCCTGGACGTCGTGCAGATCGCGCTCCCGTGGGTCCACCACGACCGTTGCGCCCATGCGCGTCGCCAGCGCGCGGCGGTAGGCATTCGGCTCGGAGACCACGATGTGGCGTGCTCCGGCGTGACGGGCCACCGCCGTCGCCATGAGCCCGATCGGCCCGGCCCCGGACACCAGGACGTCCTCGCCGAGCACCGGGAACGCGAGCGCCGTGTGGACGGCGTTGCCGAATGGGTCGAAGATCGCGGCGACCTCCTCGTCCACGCCCGGCCAGTGATGCCAGACGTTGGCCATCGGCAGGGCAACGAACTCGGCGAACGCGCCGTCCCGCCCGACGCCGAGTCCGATCGTGTTGGCGCACAGGTGCCGCCGCCCGGCGAGGCAGTGGCGGCACCGGCCGCAAACGACGTGGCCCTCGCCGCTGACGAGGTCACCGGCCTGAAAGTCCGTCACGTTGCTCCCGACGTCCACGATCTCGCCGACGAACTCGTGGCCGACGACGAGCGGAGCGTGGATCGTCCTCGCCGCCCACGGGTCCCATGCCTCGATATGGAGGTCCGTCCCGCAGATGCCGGTCTTGCGGACCCGGACCAGGACGTCGTTGATCCCGATCACGGGCTCCGGGACATCGGTCAGGACGAGCCCGGGACCGGCCTGTTGCTTCACGATGGCGCGCATTACGAGTCGCCCTCCTCGCGTTCAGCGGCCGGATCTGACCACTCGATGACGGGATTCTCCAGCGCACCGATCCCCTCGATCTGGCACCGGACCCGGTCCCCGGGCTCCAGGAAGACCGGCGGCTCACGATAGACGCCGACGCCGGCAGGGGTGCCCGTCGCAATGATGTCACCGGGCTCGAGGGTGATCTGCCGGCTGATGAACTCGATGAGCGCCGGAACCTGCCAGATCATGTCCGCGGTGGTGCCGTCCTGCATGGGCAACGCCGCACCGGCCGATGGGCCGCTGCCCGGGATCCGCCAGCTGCGGATTGCCAGGCCGGCGGCCGGGTCGATCTCGTCGGCGGTCACGAAGTCCGCACCGACCGGCAGAAACGTGTCCGAGCCCTTGGCCCTGAGCCACTGGCCGTCGCCGGTCTCGCCGTCCCGCAGCGCCGGCGGCAGGCCCTGCCAGTCGCGAGCGCTGACATCGTTGACGACGATGTACCCGGCGACGTGGTCCATGGCGTGGTCGGCAGTGACACGCCGCGCCCGCCTCCCGACAACGACGCCAAGTTCTACCTCGAGATCGAGAGCCCGGGTGCCCTCGGGTCGGATGATCGGCTCTCCATCCGCGACCACGGTGTTTGCGAACTTCGCGAACAACAGCGGCCGCGACCGGCCCGGCCGACCCCCTTCGCGGACGTGAGCCGCGTAGTTGAGGCCCACGCAGACGATCTTGCCGGGGAACTCCACGGCCGGCAGCGGTTCCAGGTTCGCTCGCGCCGCGGCCTCGAGCGGTCCCGCCTTCCGGTCGCCGGCCCTGCGCAGGCTCGCCTCCGCCTCCGCGAGCAGGTCCGACAGGCGATCCTCGGCCAGCGCCAGATCGAGTCCGCCGGCCACCGAACGCAGCCGGATCACCCGGTCACCCGGGGTCAGGACCCCGATCGCCGGCCCGTCTGCGGCGAGGAAGGCGACGAGATGCACGGGCCCGTGCCGGTTCTCAGGCCGGCGCGGGCGTCGGCGTGGGCTTGGGGCAGAACGGCTCCGGGTTCGTCAGCTCTCCCTGCTGGGCGTAGAAGTCCCGAATCCGCTGGGCGTCGAACGATTCGAGCGGCAGCACCTGGCCCCAGACCAGGGCGGCATACGGCCAGGCCATCTGGTCGAAGCGCGCCACGACGAGCGTGGACGCGCCCGGCATGTTGCAGATCGGGCTGTTCGGGAACGAGGCGAACAGGTCCCGGTTGGCCTGCTGGGCTTCGTCGGAGCAGCCCGTGTCGCCGTCCGCACACCGGTACAGCACGACGACCCCGCCGTGCTCGAGGTTGTGGATCCAGCCCATGGGCGTCGCCTGATCGTCCGGCCCGTACACCCCCGGGCGAACCGGGCCCTCACTCTGGGCGTTGTAGTGCTTGCCGCTCGCCGGCGGGCAGAGGACGTACTTCACGAATGATCCGATCGTGACGTGGGCCTGCCCGAAGTCGTCCTGGACGTACCCCAGCCGTGGTGTCGCGTCCGGCCCCGGAGCCGAAGTTGGTGCCGGCTCCCACTCCGTCGAGCAGGCATAGGCGGGCGACGTAGCGTTGAGGAACGCCATCGCCACGACGCCGATGAGGGCGGCGCCGGCGAGTCCCCAGAGCAGCTTGCTCCGGTGGCGTTCGAGAAATGGCCGCTCAGGGGCGGTGCGGAGCAGGCGAGAGCTGCGGGTGCGGTTCGTCGGGGGCGGCGTTCGGCGAGACGAGCTGGTCAAGGGTGGCCTCGTGATACTCGGTCAGGGTGCAGCGGACCGAGCCGGCCCGGCGCGCCAGCAGAGGGTAGCGTGCCTCGCCGTCTCGCGCGCGTGAGCAGGGCCCGCCTCGATCCGCTCGATCACTGCTCGGAGAGGTAGGTCGCGACCTCAGGTCGCCGCAGGCCGCGGATCAGCAGCAACGCCAGCGCCGAGAAGAAGATCGCGACGATCGGCTGGCCTTGGACGACTGCCCAAAGGATCGGGGGAACGCTGAGTGAGCTGAGCCCGAGTGCAAGCGAGCGGCCGGCAGCCTTGCGTTGCAGCACGAGCGTGACCGTGAAGATGGTGTACGCGAGGAGGGCCATGACGACGATGCCCGGCAGGCTGACCGGTGCGGCGATCGCGAGGTCGATCACGTATCGCAGCGAGATGCCGATCCCGGCCAGCAGGACGAGGGCGCAGGCGAGGAACAGGCGGATGGGACCGGGCATGGCCCGGACGGCGGCGAGCATGTCGCGATTCTGCACGAACCCTTGGCCGCCGTCGTACCGGCCGGCCCTATACTCCCGTCCACGTGTCGGACCTGCCGTTCCCGCTCGAACCCGGGCTCGCGGCCCGATTGGCCTCCGCCCTGGATGTCGAGGGCAAGGTCCTTCGGGGGCTCGACGCGCTCGGGCCCGTTGCCGGCCGCGACGTCCTGCTGGTCGACGGCGCCGGATCTCCGATTGCGGCGGGCCTTTCCGGCCTCGGGGCGCGAACTATCCACGATGCGCACCCGGCGCCCTTCCGGACGAGCCTGCCGGATGAATCCGCCGACGTGGTCCTAGGGGTCTGGTCTTCATTCCGCGGCGTGGATGCGGCGGAGATCGCGGAAGCGGATCGCGTGCTCCGTCCCGGGGGGCGACTGCTCATCGTCCACGACTACGGCCGCGACGATGTCTCGCGGATCATGGGCGAGCGTCCCGAGTACGGCCCATGGAGCCATCGCAACGGGCCGTTCCTGGCCGGCGGGTTCCGCGTCCGCGTCCTCCACTGCTTCTGGACCTTTGACGACCTCGAGGCGACATTCGCGTTCCTGACCGAGGCATTCGGCGACGCGGGAGCCGCGGTCGCCGCGACCCTCAAGCGGCCCCGGCTGTCCTACAACGTCGCGATCTATCACCGAACCCGGGGTGGCGACGCCGCGGTCGACGACGCCGCGGTCGCGCCGGGCTGACCGCGCCTCCCGCCGATCGCCGCCGGGGACCGCGCCCGGGTCGGCTGCTACGCTGCCGACAATGACCGCCAGGCCGCCGCGGATGGACGACCGCTCCCATGTCACGAGGCGCCGCGCGGGCGGTAGCAGCGGCCGTACGGGCGCATTCCTCGGTCCAGTCCGGGTCACGCCGATACGTCTCGTGCTCGTGATCGCCCTCCTGGGGTCCATCGGCTACATCGCATACGCGATCCTCATGGTCGATGACCTGGCCCAGATCCCGATGGTCACCTCCGGTGCCGCGGTCCTCGGGCTCGCGTTCACAGCCGTCTCGGTCGGTGCGGCGGTCCGCATGGTCCGGGCGTGGCAGGACGGAGGCCAGGGCAGGACCCTGGTCTTCGCCGTGCTGGGCGGGATCACCGGCGTCATCGCCCTCGGCTGCTTCGCCGGGGCCCTGATCCTCGCCCTCGTCTGGAGCGGCTGAGCGCCACGATCGCCCCTCGATCGGCGCCCGCGTGGTGCCCCCGCGGTGCCCCGCGGCGCCCTCTCGTGCCCCCGCGGCGCTCCCTGATCAGCCCGCCTGAACAGTCCGCGGCGGACCCTCTGATACACTCGGCCGGCTTCGGGCCCCCATCGTCTAGAGGCCCAGGACGCCACCCTTTCAAGGTGGAGATCAGGGGTTCGAATCCCCTTGGGGGTACCACCCGATGTCCATCCTTGAAGGTTGGGCCGAGGTGGCAGGGTCAAGTCCCAACACGTGGTGTACAGGGCGTCATCCGCGCGCCTGATCGGTCAGCTCACCGACATGCGTTCGATGTCGCCGTCAGGCGACAACTCGACCACATTTCAGGCAGCTCCGTCGGCGGGGGGCCAGTTGACGGCAGATCTGTCGTCTCCAGCCGACACTCCAACGTCCATGGCCCGGATTCCCGCCGGTTTGGCGACACTCGTGGTCCGGTTGTCGTCCCACGACGACATCGGGAGTCGGACGAGCGGCGAGCGGCGAGCGCCGGGTGGCGAGTGGCGGGCGAGCGGCCGCAATTACGTTCGGGTCTGACCAAGGCCGCCTCAGGGCCCGCGATGGCCGACCGCGCGGCCCTGCTACCATCCGCCGCGATGGAGATCATGGGCGTTCGGATTTCGACGATCGTCCGCGACAACGTCGCCGTGCGGTGCGGCGGCTGCCTCGAGATCATCGACGGGACGCCGTGGCGGGTCAACGTCCTGGACACCGTTGCAGCGGAGACCCCGGTCTCCTGGGCCGGCCGCCCGGACATCAACCCGGGACCCTTCGAGTTCCATCGCGACGCGTCGCACGTTCGAACATGGATGAGCGGTCGAGGCTGGTTCTTCTGCCGGCGCGGCCAGGTGCGCGAGATCATGCGTCCGATCGCCGTCCCGATGCCGGACGGCGCCTCGGGGTTGGGTCTCTGCGACGGCATCCACCGCGACGACCACGAGTTCATCCCGGCCTGATCGCGAGTCCCCGGAGGACTGAATGACCGCGTGGCTTCTGCCGACCATCACCGCGGTCCTTGCGCTCGTGTTCGCGATCGCCCTGCTGGATCAGTGGCGCACCCGCCGCCAGACGTTTCAGCTGGCCTGGGCGATCGGCATGGCGCTCTTCGGGATCGGATCCGCGAGCGAGGCGATTGCAGGTGCCGCCGGCTGGAGCGAGACCCTCTACCGCACGTGGTACCTGACGGGCGCCGTCCTGACGCCGGGTTGGCTGGGCCTCGGCACGGCCTTCCTGCTCAGTCGAACGCGGTTCGGCTACGCCTACGCCTTCACGCTCCTCCTGGGCGGGCTGTTCACGTTCCTGACGCAGGCGAAGTTCCACTACGAGGGCGCCGGGGCGGCACCGATCCTGTATTTCATCGTTGCGGCGGTGCTCGGACTGGCGGTCGCGGCGGAGACCTACTTCCAGAATGAGCGGTGGCCACGGATCGCCGCGGTCGGCGTCGTGGGCGCGACGATCCTGTCGCTGGGGCTGATGGCCACCGTGGTGCTGCCGACGCCAGGCTTCATTGTCGATCCCGCAACCGGCCAGCCGGTCGCCTCGCTCTTCCCCGGCTCGCTTCGTCTCCTCACGCCGTTCCTCAACGTGACCGGTGGACTCAGTCTCCTGTTCTGGGCGCTCTTCTCGGCCTATGTCTTCATGCCGAAGCGCCGCGTCCTCGAGTACTCACTGGACCCGGGTCAGCCCGGCGACCAGTTCCTCTTCAACCTGCTGATCGCGCCGGTCGCGCTCGCCGTGAACTTCGTGGTTTCCCTCCCCGGGGCCGCCAGGGAGCTGGTCGCCGGACGGCTGCACAGCCGCGTACCCGCGACGATCCTGATCGCGATTGGAGCGTTCATCGCGTCAGCCGGGGACAGCCTGAACCGCTTCGGGGTGACGGAGATGTTCGCGGTGGCCAAGCTGCTGTCCGTGGTGTTCCTGCTCGCCGGGTTCCTCGTCTCGATCGAGGTCTTCCGCCAGTTCCGGATCCCGTTCACCGGTATACAGCTCGGGGTCGCCCGGCGGGAGCGCGAGCCGAGCTGATCCCGGACGCCCCGTACCATGAGGGCGTGGATCACGGACGCAGCCCGCTGCTTGGCAGCCTCACGGTCGCGGTGTCGGCCAGCCTGTTCGGCCTGCTGGGGGTCCTGTCGAGGCAGGCGTACGAGCTCGGGCTGACCCCGTTCGCGTTCGTCGCCTGGCGGGCCGGCGTCGGCGCCGTGGCCAGCGGCCTGTTCATTGTCTGGGGACTGCGCCGTGGTGGCAGTCTCGTCCGCTGGAGCTCCCTGGACAGACGCGCCCGGGCCTCGCTCGCGGTCGCGGCGCTCATGGGCACGACCCTCAACCTCGCGATGTTCCTCGCCTTCGCCCGCATCCCGATCGCGGTCGCGCTGCTCTGCTTCTACCTGTACCCGGCGCTTGTCGCCGGGGCATCGGCTGTCCTCGGGTGGGAGCGGCTGGACAGGGGGCGGATCGTCGCCCTCGCGATCGCGATCGGCGGCATGGTGGCGGTCGTCCTCGGCGGGACGGGCGCCGGCGCCGCGATCGGGCTGGATCCACTCGGCGTTGGCCTGAGCCTGTCCGCAGGCGTAAGCCAGGCAATTTTCGTGCTGGTCAGTCGGCGGGGTTACCGGACCGTCCCCACCGATCAAGCGATGGGCCTGATCCTGGCCGGGGCGGCGGTCATTGCCGGCGCCGTGACGGTCGCGGTCGACGGCGCGCTGGCCCTCCGTGGACCGTTGCTCGACCCGCAACTCCTCGGGCTCGTGGTCTTCACGGGCCTGTTCGCCGCGGCGATCCCGAGCTTCCTGTTCCTCGCCGGGATCCGCTGGATCGGGGCGGTCCGGGCGGGCATCCTGATGCTCTTCGAACCGCTCGTCGGCGTGGCCCTTGCGGCGGCCTTCCTCGCCGAGACGGTGGGTCCGGTCCAGCTCGCCGGCGGGCTGGCGATCCTGGCGGCGGCGGTCATCCTCCAGCGAAGCGGGTCCCCGGAAACCGCGATTCGCCCTGCCGGTGAGCCCGAGCCGATGGATGCGACCGTGACCCAGACGCGGCCGTGATCCTGGGCGCGACCGAGCGGAGCGGACCGCCGGACGGACCCGTGATCGTCTTCATCCACGGATCGCGCGTGACGAAGAGCATGTGGGGGCCGATCACCTCCCGGCTCGCCGACACATTCCGATGCATCGCGGTGGACCTGCCCGGGCACGGCGCCCGGGCCGACGAGCCGTTCTCGCTGGAGGCGGCGGCGGGCGTCGTGGATGCCGCGATCGCCGAGGCGGATGACGGACGGGCGATCGTCGTCGGCCTGTCGCTGGGCGGCTACGTCGCCATGGTCACGGCGGCGCGCTCGCCGGAGCGCGCCCGTGGTCTCGTCCTGGCCGGATCCTCGGCCGAGCCGAGCGGCCTGACCGCCCACATCTTCCGCCTGTACGCGTGGGCCCTTGCGGTCGCCCCACGGCAGCCGGTCGATGCCCTCAACGACTGGATCTTCCGGCGGCGTTACCCGCCCGAGGTCGCAGAGCCCCTCATCGCCGGCGGGTACTGGTCCGTCGGCGGATCGGCCGGCGTCCGGACATTGGTGCAGGGGCGGTTCCGGGATCGCCTCGTCGCCTTCGGCGGGCCGATTCTCGTGATCAATGGCGAGCTCGATCTTGTCTTCCGGATCGGCGAGCGGTCCTTCCTGCGGGGCCTGCCAAACGTCGAGCGGCGGACGTTCCGCCTCTCCACGCACCTGTCACCGCTGGATCGCCCGGCCGACTTCGCCGACGCCGTCCGGACCTTCGCCGAACGACTCCCCGGCTGACGATCAGGTACCGTCAGGCTCCTGCTGGGAGGCCGGTGGTATCCTCAGGGTCCGCCAAGTCAACCGCCCCAAGGGGTGTCATGCGCGTCCGAAAAGCGGTCTTCCCGGCAGCCGGCTGGGGCACCCGATTCCTCCCCGCGACCAAGGCACAGCCCAAGGAAATGCTGCCCCTCGTCGACAAGCCGATCATCCAGTACGCCGTCGAAGAGGCGGTCGCCGCCGGCATCGAGCAGGTGATCATCGTCACCTCCAGCCAGAAGCGGGCGATCGAGGACCACTTCGATCTCTCGTTCGAACTGGAGCACCTGCTCGAAGACAAGGGGGAGATCGAGAAGCTGCGCCAGGTACGGGCGATCAGCGATCTCGCCCAGATCGCGTACGTCCGCCAGAAGGAGCAGCTCGGCCTCGGCCACGCGGTGCTCATGGCGAAGGACCTCATCGGCCACGAGCCGTTCGCGGTGTTGCTCCCGGATGATGTCGTGGTGGCGGATCGCCCGGCGATCGGGCAGCTCATCCACGCGTACCAGCAGACGCACGCGTCGGTCGTCGCGGTGGCCCAGGTTCCGGAGGAGGAGACCTCGCGCTACGGGATCGTGGGCACGGACCCTACCGAGACCGGTCATGACGCGCGTCTCCATCGGGTGAACCGGATCGTCGAGAAGCCCAAGCCCGGCAGTGCCCCGTCCACGCTCGCGGTGATCGGCCGGTACGTCCTGACGCCCAAGATCTTTGACAAGCTCGAGCAGACCCAGCGCGGTGCGGGGGGTGAGATCCAGCTCACGGACGCCATCGAGGCCCTCATGGCCGAGCAGTCGGTCTACGCCTACGAGTTCGAGGGCACGCGCTACGACGCCGGGACCACGATGGGCTGGCTCAAGGCCACCGTCGAGCTGGCGCTCAATCGGGCGGACCTCGCGGTCGAATTCCGGGAGCACCTCCGGACCCTGGATCTCTAGACGCGTCTGCCGGGGCCGACGCGGCCGGTCGTCTTGGCGCGGCCCGACGCGCCCGAGTCACGCGGCCCGGGCTGCCACGCGTCGTACGCTACGATGCCCCGCGGCCGGCGCACGCGCCGGAGCGGCGGGCAACCGTGACGGAGGATCGAGTGGCGGATATCGGTAGTGTGCTGGGCGGGCGGTATCGCCTGATCGAGCTGCTCGGACAGGGTGGCATGGCGACGATCTACCGGGCCCACGACGGCCAGCTCGAGCGCGACGTCGCCGTCAAGGTGCTCCGGCCGGAGTACGGACGCGACCCCGATTTCTTCGCCCGGTTCCGCCAGGAGGCGCAGTCGGCGGCGTCGCTCAACGACCCCGGCGTCGTGGCGGTCTACGACTACGGGACGGACGCGGTAGGCCCGTTCATCGTGATGGAGCTGGTGGATGGCGAGGACCTCGCCTCGATCATCCGGCGAAGCGGCGCGCTGCCCCCGCGCCAGGCTGCCCGCCTCGCCGGGCAGGCCGCCCGAGCGATCGCCGCGGCCCACGAGCGGGGCTTCGTCCATCGGGACATCAAGCCCGGCAACATCCTCGTGACCCGGGAGGGCCAGGTGAAGGTTGCCGACTTCGGGATCGCCCGGGCCATCGCGGAGGCGGCCCTGACGCTCCCCGGCACCACGCTCGGTTCCGTGCACTACTTCAGCCCCGAGCAGGCACGCGGTGAGCCCACGACGCCCGCATCGGACATCTACAGCCTCGGCATCGTCCTGTACGAGCTCCTGACGGGCCGCCGCCCCTGGGAGGGCGACAGCGCGGCAGCGATCGCGACGGCCCGGCTCACGGGCACCGTGCCCAGCCCGTCGGCCATTCGTCCGAGCGTGCCGCCCACCCTGGAGGCGATCGCGCGGAAGGCCATGGCCCTCGCGCCCGAGGCGCGCTTCGGTTCGGCCGCGGAGATGGCGGACGCCCTCGATCGGTACCTCGCCGAGCAGGGCGCTGCCGCTGGCTCAGCGGCCGGGGCGGGTGCCGCAGCGAGCGGTGCAGCGGGCGGGGCCGCTGTCCCGTCAAAGAGCGAAGCTGTTGACGCCGGCCCGGTCAGCGACCGGACCCTGGCCGGCAGCGCAAGGCCGAACCCGGGGGCACGGGTCCCCTACGAGCCCGACGCCTACGCCGCGGTGGACCCTCCCGCCCGGCAACGGCCGGTGGGAGCCGGTCGACGAGGTCCCGATGATGCGGACGAGCGCCCGGAGGACGGCGAGGCCGGCTCGCGCAGCAGCCCGTGGCTGTGGGTCTCCGGCGCCCTGGCGCTCGCGATCCTGGGCCTGGCCGCCTTCCTCGTCTTCCGTCTGCTGTCGGGCGAGCCGGCCCCCACGCCGCAGCAGGTCGAGACGCCGAATTTCGTCGGGATGAGCTACGACCAGGCGCTGTCCGCCGCCAGGGACGCGGATCTCGTGGTCGTTCGAAAGGCGTTCGAAGCGTCCGACAAGCCGGATGGAACGGTGCTGGCCCAGGACCCGGCCGCCGGGACGACCGTGGACCCCAAGACAACGATCGAGCTGACCCTCGCGCTCGGCGACCAGACCGTCGCCGTGCCGGACCTTCGTGGAAAGCCCGAGAGTGAGGCCCTGAACCTGATTGCCGCTGCCAAGCTGACCATCGGTACGCGCTCAGAGGCGTTTGACCCATTGATGCCGATCGGCTCCGTGGTCAGCCAGGACCCGGTCCCGGGTGTCGTGGTGACCCAGGGCCTCGCCGTGAACTACGTCGTCTCGAAGGGCCCGGAGCCCACGCCGTCGGCGTCTCCCTCGCCGTCACCGAGCCCCTCCCCCACATCGGAGCCCACACCCGCGCCCACGCCCGGGCCGCGCAACGTCGGGTCATACCTGTGCATGACCCTGGCCGACGCTTCGACCGCGTTGGAGGGCGACGGCTTCATCCTCGGAAGTGTCACCGCGCTTCCGGCCGGCACTCCGGATGGGACGTGGATCGTCACCGCCCAGTCCCCGGCGCCGGGCACCAATCGGCCGTTCGGATCCTCGGTGGATCTGACCGCCTATGACCCGGCATCTCTCGCAACGTGCCCGCCCGGGCCGTAAGGGTCAGAACTCACCCTCCGCGAAGAGCGTGACGCGATCCGTCCAGGCGGGAGCCGGATCCCCGGTCATCTCCACGGTGGCCAGTGCCGGAACCCGGCTGGACGGCGCGGCACGACGTTGGGCGACCGCGCCCCGCCGAACCAGTTCCACCGGTACGAAGTCGCGCAGACGGTGGGCCGGAGAGGGTGGCTCGGACGGTTCAAGCGCGACCGGCACCGCCGAGCCCCCCGGGCTCCGCGCGACACCGGGCGTCCAGCAGCCGCGCAGCTCGGTCCCGGTGAGGGGGATCCGCCGCCGATCCAGGCCGCAGTAGCCGACCTCGGTCGCGACCGAGCGACAGAAGTTCCGACAGGTCGAACAGGTGGTCGAAGAACGGCGGCAGACCCAGCACCGGGCCGTCTCCGCCTGGGGCGTGCCGCAGTGGGGGCACCGCCAGACCGGCATGCCCGCATGGTAGCTGCGAATGGCCCGCCCGTCGACCCCGATTCCGGCGGGCGGGCTACTGGACGATCGTGATCGTCTTCTGGGCCGACGTGGAGCCGAAGTCGGTCGTGCTCACGAGGACGGTTGCGAGACCGGCACCCGCAGTCACCCCGGACGGAAGGGTGGTCGTGAACGAGGCCCGGCCGTCGCCGGCCGTGGTCGCCTCCTTCGAGATCGGCTGAATGCCCGGGACGGTCAGCGTGAACGTGACCGCGGCGGCCTCCAGGGGAGTGCCGTCCGGGTCCGTGACGAGGACGGTCAACTGGAGCGACACCGGCATCGATGCCACCGAGATCTGGTAGGCCGATGCCGTCAGGGTTGAGGTCAATGTCCCGCTCCCGCGGGTCACGGAGATGATCAGCTCGCCCGAGTTGCCGGCCGGATCGACGCCGGTGATGCGGACCCCGTTCGGTCCGGGTTCCAGCGGCAGGCTGAGGGCGAAGACGCCGTCGTTTCCGGCAAGGCCAGAGACCGACGTCCCATTTGCCTCGTTGCGCGCCAGCAGCGTCGTCCGTGGTTGGGTCGAGCCGGTGATGTCGACCGTGGACCGATTGATCGTCGCGCCGCTCTCCGGTGCGCTCAGGATGAACGCGGGCGGTTCCAGGTCCAGGATGAAGGTGACGACCGGTGAGGCCTCCGACTCGATGCCGGTCTCGATGATCGTCGCGTGGATGTCGTTTCGGCCCGCCGTCAGGTCGACCGGGATGATAAGGTGGACGGTCGAGCCCACCGGTTGCTCGGCGATCGGCGCCGGTGCCTGGCCTTCGAGGGTCAGGTAGACGCGGACGTGAATGCTCGGGTCACCGACGATGGAGTCCGGAACCGTGATCTCGAGATCCACCCGGGGCTGGTTCGTGTATGGCTCCGCGGGCGCGGCGATGATCGGTGCGTCCGCCACGACGAGGACCGACGACGCCGGCGTCGGCGTCGCCGTGATGTCGTCCACGAACCCGCTCAGCGAGGCGCTGACGATTCGCACCAGGGACCCGATCCCGCCGCCTGCGGTCACGAACACCACGCCCCCGAGCGCCACGACCGCGACGATCAGGAGAAGACGGGCAGCGAGGGGGATGCCGCGCCGGCGCCGTTCGAGCCCGCGCGCCTGCTTGAGCCGGTAGGCGTCAGGCGTGGGCACACGAACCCGCTGCGCCGAGGGGCGGCCCGTGCTCGGGGGGCGGGGTCGGACGTGCGAGGTGCGTCCGCCGCGACGGGGCGTCATCTGCCCGTATCGTCGCACGGATCATCGACCCGAATCGCCGGGCCGAACTGGACGGTCGTAATGTTCCCTGGTCGGAGCGGTGTACGCTGATGCGGCCCGGTGCTCCATGGAGACCGGCGGACCGCAGGAGGATGAGTGAGCAGCCGCGACCCCCGACATGGACGGGCGGACAGGCGCCCCGCGTTCGGCCTCGGGCCTATCGCCCGCGTTCCCACGCTCGCAGCCGTCGGGCGACCGGCAGCGGGGCCGACGACGGGGTTGTCTTCCGATCCCGGGCGAGCCGCGGTGCCGGTCGTGAGCACCGGCCCGGTCATGGGCGGCGGATCGTGGGGTAGCGGGCTCGGACGCTCCGGCGCGGACCTTGCCCGTGCCCGTGCCTTCGGCCTTCCGAACCTGCGCCGGAACGTCTGCCCGCACTTCTACATGACGGGGGCGAGGGGGGCGATCCCCATCCACGCGCCGCACCTCCTGAAGGCCCTGGTGCGCCAGGACGCCACGACCTCGCGCTGTCAGCTGCGCGGTGGCGTTCACATGGAGCAGGGGTACGTCAACGACGTCTGCCTCGCCCCGCGGTTCAACCAGTGCGTCTTCTACGAGGAAGACCTGACGGCCAGTTGACCGGCTCCGGCGAGGCCGCGAACCGCGACTACGGCCGGGCCGTGCGGGCGCTCCAGGCCCGTGGCCGGTTCGGCATTCGGCTGGGACTCGGGCGGACCCGGGCGCTCCTTCGCGAACTCGGCGATCCACAGCTCGCCTTCCGAGGCGCACTCGTTGCCGGCACGAACGGCAAGGGCAGCGTCCTGGCCCTCGCCGGGAGTGCCCTGCGCGCGGCCGGCCATCGGGTCGGCGAGACCCCCAAGCCACACCTCGTCTCGTACCGCGAGCGCCTCGTGATTGACGGGCAGCCCGTGGATCCGGCGACGTTCAGCCGGCTCGTCGCGGCGGCGCTGACCGCCGCCGACCGAATTGCCCGTCGCCACGGCGACCCCACAGAGTTCGAGCTCCTGACCGCGGTCATCTTCCGCTGGTTCGCGGAGGAGGGGATCGACCTCGCGCTCGTCGAGGTCGGCCTCGGCGGACGTCTCGATGCCACGCATACGTGGGACGGTGGCGTGGCCGTCATCACGAACGTGGCCCTCGATCACATGGAGTGGCTGGGGGACACGGTCACGGCGATCGCCCGCGAGAAGGCGGCGATCATCGAGCGCGACGACCTCGCCGTGACCGGCGCGGATGGCGACGGGCTGGCCGTTGTTCGGCGACGCGCCCGGCGCCTGGATGTCCCGCTGCGTGAAGTGGCACCGGCGACACTGCTCGGCTGGGACCGGGACGGGATCGAAGTGATGCTGCCGGGGCTCGGACGGGCCAGGGTCGGCCTGCGGGGGCGCCACCAGGCGGCCAACGTCGCCGTTGCGGATGCGGTCCTCGACGCCCTCCACGAGGCCGGCATCGCGTCCACGGACATGGCGGCCAGGCGCGCGGGGTACGCGACCGCGACGTGGCCCGGCCGGCTGGAGCTCCTTCAGGTTGCGGATCGGGACGTGCTCCTCGACGGCGCGCACAACCCGGCCGGAGCGGCCGCCCTGGCCCAGGCCCTTGACGACCTGCGTCCGTTTCTCGAGGGTGGCTCCGCGCCGGATGCGGCACCGCTCACGCTCGTCATCGCCTCGATGGCCGACAAGGACACGGACGGCGTGATTCGGGCTCTCGCCGCGTCCCGGGCGGTCGCCGGGGCGAGCGTCATCTGTACGTCCCTGAACGTCCCGCGCGCGTTGCCTGCCGCGGCCCTCGCCGCGCGCTGGACCGCTCTCGGTGGAGCGGCCGGGATCCACGACGTCCGCGCCATCGCTGACCCGGGCGCGGCACTCGACACCGCGCTCAGGCCGGCCCCCTCCGGCCGGCCCGGACCGGTGGTGGTTGCCGGGTCGCTGTACCTTGTCGGCGAGGCGCGCCGGCGGCTCGTGGATGACCCGCGGCTGCGCGATCCCGAAAAGGACGCCCCATGAGCGATCGCTCTACCCGTACCCGCCCGGACGCGCTCGGCTCCACGAGGATCGGGCCGCGCACCTTCGCCTGGGGCACCCGAACATTCGTCATGGGGATCGTCAACGTGACGCCGGACTCGTTCTCCGGTGACGGCCTGCTGGCTGGCCGTGGGGCCCCGGACACGTCGGCCGATCCGTCCGCCGCCGCAGTTCGCATGGCGACCTCGATGGCCGAGGCGGGCGCCGACCTGCTCGACGTCGGCGGCGAGTCGTCCCGGCCCGGCCACACCGCCGTTGCCGCGGCCGACGAGGTCGCGCGTGTCGTGCCCGTGGTGCGGGCCATCCGGGCCGCCCTGCCATCCATCCCGATCTCCATCGATACGACCAAGGTCGCGGTGGCCGCGGCCGCACTCGACGCCGGTGCTGACCTCGTGAACGACATCTGGGGCGTGGCGGACGACGACGGCCTGGCCCGCCTCGCGGCGGAGCGGAAGGTGCCGATCGTGCTCATGCACAACCGTGCCGAGGCACGCTACACGACCCTTCTGCCAGAGATCGTCGCGGATCTCCAGCGGGCGATCGAACGGACGCTCCGGGCAGGGGTTGCCTGGGCGGATATCGTCATCGATCCCGGCTTCGGGTTCGGCAAGACGCCGGAGCACAACCTCGCCCTCCTGCGGGACCTCGCCGGCCTGACGATCCTGGGCCGCCCGATCCTGCTCGGGACATCACGGAAGTCGACCCTCGGACGCGTCCTGGACCTGCCGGCTGATCAGCGTCTTGAGGCGACCCTCGCCACGACCGCCCTGGCGATCGCGTCGGGGGTGGACATCGTCCGGGTTCACGACGTCCGGGAGAACGTGCGGGCGGCACGGATCGCGGACGCGGTCGTCCGTGGCACGTGGCCCGGTGGGGACGCCTGATGCCCGACAGGATCGTGCTCGACGCGATGTCTTTCCAGGCCCGCCACGGCGTGTACGAGCACGAGCGGATCACGGCCCAGCGCTTCGAGGTGGACGTGGAGCTGCTCCTGGACCTCCAGCCGGCAGGGCTGGAGGACGACCTCGCGCGGACGCTCGACTACGGCCGCGTTTACGAGACGGTCAGGAGCATCGTCGAGTCCACGACGTTCAACCTCATCGAGGCGCTGGCCGAAGCGATCTCCCACGAGCTCCTGGCCGACTTTCCAGGCCTCGAGGAAGTCATCGTCCGCGTCCGGAAGCCCGAAATCAAGCTCGGCGGACCGCTCGCCTCCGCCGGCGTCCAGATCCGGCGCCGGCGATCCCCCTGACGGCCCGCGGCCGTCCTACAGGTCGCTGGGCCGGGTGCCGAGCGTGAGCGTGAAGGTCAGTGTGGCGGTGCCGCGGACAACCTCGATCTCGATCGTCTGACCGGGCGCGAAGCCGGCCAGCACAAGGTCCAGCGGGTGCTCGGTGTCGATCGTCTTGCCGCCGACGCCCACGATGACGTCGCCCTCCCGCACCCCGGCCTTGTCCGCGGGGCCGTCCCCGATGACCGCGTCGAGCGCCTCGCCACCAGCACCCCGGGACCTGCTCACGAACGCGCCGTGATCCACGGACAGCCCCTGCTCCTCCTGGACCTGGCGGTCCACGGCCTGATAGCGGACGCCGATGTACGGGCGCGACAGCTCCTGGCCGGTGAGCGCCTGCTGGAGGATTGGCCGGGCGATGTCGATCGGGATGGCGAACCCGATGCCGTTTGAATCCTGGGCGACGGCCGTGTTGACTCCGATGACGCTGCCCCCGGCGTCGAGGAGCGGTCCGCCGCTATTGCCGGGGTTGATCGCCGCGTCCGTCTGGATCAGGTTGTTGAGCCGCTCCCCGCTCTGGACCGTCACGCTCCGGCCGATCGCCGAGACGATGCCGCTGGTGACCGTGTTGGAGAAGGTGCCGAGGGGGCTCCCGATCGCGATGGCGAGCTGGCCCACTTCGAGATCGGCGGACGACCCAATGGTCGCGGCCGTCAGACCATCGGCCTCGATCCGCACGATCGCGAGGTCCGTCAGGGTATCCACCCCGTACACCGTTCCGTCGAACTGGCGGCCGTCCTTGAGCTCGACGGTCAACTTGTCGGCGATGCCGCCGCCGCTGTCCGTGACGACGTGACGGTTGGTCAGGATCCAGCCGGCCGCGTCGAAGATCACCCCGGAACCCACGCCCTGCTCGGGGATGGTGCCGCCGGCCGGATCCGTCACCGTGCCGGAGACGAAGATCCGGACAACCGCCGGTCCCGCCTTCGCGGCCGCGTCGATGACGGCGGACGACTCGTCGATTGACAAGGGGACTCTGGTGCCGGTGGTCACGACCGGCGCGCCGTTGCTCCCGGGCGCCGAGAGGTCGAGGGCACCCGAGCCCTTGAGCGCGAGGACCGTACCGCCGGCGGCGAGGATCGCGGACAACAGCGAGACCGCGACGATGCTCGCCGGTCCGGTCCTCCGCGGCGCGGGGGCTGAAGGAGCCAGGGCGGCGGGCGCGCTGGAAGGCGCCACGGCGGCGGGCGCGCTGGAAGGCGCCACCTCGTCCGGCCCATCCGGAATCGGCGCCTCAGCCGGCTCCGGGATATCGGCGGACGCCGGCTCTTCAGTGAGATCGAGCGGATCGGTCATGCGGGGTTCATCTCGCTGTACGGGGGAAAGCGGGGCTCATGCTGCAGCGTCAGGGTTCAGGCGGGGCGCCCCGGACGATGAAGAATCCGCCATCAGCGGCCCGTCTGCCTCATCCCGCTCGGCCGCGGCGGGGTGCGGGTCCGTGGATCTCGGGTCCCGGGGCAGCGTCACCGTGAAGGTCGATCCGGCGCTCGGCCGGCTCTCGACCGCGACCGTCCCCCCGTGCATGTCGACGATGCTGCGGACGATCGCCAGGCCCAGGCCGCTGCCGCTGCCGCGGGCCTCGTTGGCCTGCGTCCCGCGATAGAAGCGGTCCCAGATCCGGGGCAGCTCCGCCGCGTCGATCCCGACCCCCGTGTCGGTGACAACGATCTGCGCCCCCTCCTGGATTGCCGTGACATCCACCGCGATGCGTCCGCCCCGGGGCGTGAACTTGATCGCGTTGCCGACGAGGTTCGCGACGACCTGTCCCATCCGCACCGGATCGTGGCGAACGCGCAGCGGGTGCTCGGGGAGGTGCAGGGTCAGGTCAAGGGCGCGCCGCCGGGCCGCGGCCTCCGCCTGCTCGACGGCCTGCTCGACCGTCGCCCGAAGATCGTCCGGCCGGAGGTCCAGCAGGACGAGCCCGGAATCGAGCTTGGAGAGTTCCAGCAGGTTCTGGGCCAGCCAGTCCAGGCGCTCCAATTGGACCCCGCTCGACTCGAGGAACTCCGCCCGCGCCTCCGGATCCTCGCCGGCCCGCTCCTTCAGGAGGTCGTTGAAGGTTCGCAGCGCTGCGATCGGCGTCCGCAGCTCATGCGAGACGTCGGCCAGGAAGTCCCGGCTGCGATCGCGATCGCGACGGATGATCTCGACGCTCTCCTGGACGCGATCCGCCATCGCGTTGAACTGGAGGGCCAGATCCGTCAGCTCGATCGAGCCGGCCGTTTCCGCGTCCGTGGGCACGCGCCGGGCGAGATCGCCTTCGGCCAGACCGCGGCTCGCCTCGGTCAGGCGGCGGAGCGGGGTCGTGAAGCGGCGCGCCAGCGCCGCCGCGGCCACGACCGACACGGCCAGGGCGACGATGCCGACGATCGCGAGAAGACCGGTCGTGGTGGCCGCCGCCGTGGCCCGGTAGGTGTACGGGTTCGAGAGCGTCACCTCCACGACGTACGGGACGAGCGTCCCGCCGACCGTGTAGAAGATCGCGTCGCTCGTGATCGGCTCGCGGGTCTGCCCGGCCAGGGCGCCGGTCTCCAGCGGAGCCCGAATCTCGCCGTTCACGAGACGGATCCGGACGTCGGCCTTGGCCAGCCGGTCGGCGAGGATCCGCTGCTGGCTCGACTTGTTCAGCTCGACGATCACGGCCGGATCCACCACGCCCTCATCGTCGAGGACGGGACGAAGTCCGCTCGCGCCTTCCGCGACGAGGGCCACGTACTGGGCTACGCCCAGCGATCGGGCGGCCAGGTCCTCGCGCTGCTGCTGCTCGAAGTAGTCGCCCAGGCGGTTAGGACCAGCACAGTCACGAGGGTCAGGGTCAGGGCCAGGATCGCCACGAAGGCGAGGGTCAGGCGGCCCTGGAAGGTGTGTGGCATCACGCGCGGCGCAACCGGGTCAGCGCTCGGCGAACGCGTATCCCACGCCCCGGATCGTCTGGACGAACACGGGGCGGGCGGGGTCGTCCTCGATCTTGTCGCGCAGGTGGCTGACGTGGACGTTGATGGTCTTCTCGTCCTGGTCCAGCGCCTCGTAGTCGCGGAGGAGCTCCAGGAGTTCGCCGCGGGTGTAGACGCGGCCGGGCCGGCTGGCGAGGTGGCGGAGGATCTCGAATTCCGTGGGCGTCAGGCTGATCCGGCGCGCTCCCCGCTGGACGCGGCGCCTGTCCAGGTCGATGAGCAGGTCGTCGTGCCGGATCACCCGGCCCCCGACCGCGTCGGCGAGGTCGCCGTACGCTCGCCGAAGCAGCGCCTTCACCCGGCTGAGCAGCTCGCGAAGGCCGAATGGCTTGGTCACGTAGTCATCCGCCCCGAGCTCCAGGCCGATGACCTTGTCCACCTCGTCGTCGCGGGCGGTCAGCATGAGGACGGGCGCCTTGGAGCCAGCCGCGCGCAAGCGGCGCAGGACCTCGAAGCCATCAATACCCGGCAGGCGGACGTCGAGGATCACGAGATCCGGCGCCTGACCGACCGCGAGTTCCAGGCCTTCCTCGCCAGATCGGGCGAGGGCAACGGTGTAGCCCTCCTGCTGGAGGGCGTACTGGATCCCGCGGGCAACGGCGTGCTCGTCTTCGACGATGAGGATGGTCGCGGACATCGGGGCGATCCTACACCGGGGTCCTTCGGGAGCCCTGAGAACGAGCCCGTGGTACCGTGGCGCTCCAGATTTTCGGAGGCCCTCGTTCCATGTCCACCGCTCGTCCTTCCCTTGCGGCCGCGCCGCGTGACGTCACCGGAAAGGCCGTCATGCACCTGCGCCGGGCCGGTCAGCTGCCCGCGGTCGTGTTCGGCCACGGCATCGATTCCACCAATGTCACGGTGGATGCCCACGAGTTCGAACTCCTTCGCCGGAAGACCAGCCCGAATACCCTCGTGAACCTGTCGATCGGCGGCGGGAATCCACGCCCAGTGCTCGTCCATGGCGTGCAATTGCACCGGGTGACGCAGCGACCGCTGCATGCGGACCTGTTCGTCGTCCGGATGACCGAGGAGCTCACCGTTGACGTCCCGCTCGTCGCGATCGGCGAGTCGGACGCCGTGAAGACCCATGGCGGAACGCTTCTCCATCCCATCGAGCACGTCCGCGTCAAGGCGCTGCCGGACCACCTGCCGCAATCGATCACGTACGACGTGACGTCGCTGGCGACGTTCGATGACGTGATTCATCTCCGGGACCTCGTGATTCCGGCCGATGTCACGCTGCTCACGGACCTTGACGAGATCGTCGCGAAGGTCATCCCGCCGCGCGTCGAGGAGGTCGTCGTGGCGCCCGTCGCGGAGGCCGCGGCCGAGGGTGCGGAGGGCGCCGAGGCCGGCGCCGGCGCAGCCGGCTCCACCGAGGGCTCCACCGAAGGCTGATCTCCGGCCACGCAGGGCCGGCTCGTTCGTCGAGCCGGCCTCAGCCGGACGCGCGGCCCGTCACGTAGACGACCGGCAGCCGCAGTCGAAGGTCGGCCGGGGCGAGCTTGCCCAGCCGCTCCAGCAGGCGGCGCCGGAGCGCCCGTCGCTCGCGCTCCACGAGCTCGTCGAAAAGGTTTTCCTCGGAGAACCCCTCCAGGAAGGCCAGGTAGGTTCGGGGCGTCCAGCGATGGACGAGTTCGTCCGCACGGGCACGCACCTCACGGAAGCCCGCATGCCGCAGGCCGTTCGCGGCGGCGCTGACGCTCGCCGGGTCCTTGGATGGTCCGTCCGGCGTGGGTGGGTCGAAGTCGAACTCGGCGAGGACCTCCTCGAACACCCGGTCTGGTGGATCCACGGCACCATCGCCGCGGAGCCAGGTCACGTAGCCGAGTGGCGCTCCGGGGCGGAGCACGCGTCTTGCTTCGCGGAGCGCGGCGGCTCTGCTGGGCACCAGCTGGAGCACGAACGACGACATCGCCAGGTCGAACGTCCCGTCGGAAAACGGCAGCCGATCGGCGAACGCGGTCACGGTCTGGAGCCGTCCCTTGGCGCCTCCGTTGAGCCGCCGCTCCGCGTCGGCCATGGCGTGGGCCGTCATTTCGGCCGAGGGGTCGATCCCGGTCACCCGGGTTCGCGGCCACCGTTCCAGCGCGGCAATGGCAAGCGCCCCCGTCCCGGTGCCGATGTCCAGAACGTGCGGGGATCCCGCCGGCAGCATCGGTGCGAGATCGTCGAGCAGGCGGAGGGCTGCCGGCGCGATGACCGGCCCCCAATGGCGCGCATAGCCGTCGGCGATCCGGTCGTAGTGGGCGCCCTGCTCCTCGGCCATGGCTGGCCATGGTACCCGCGGTTCGGGCGATTCGGCCCGCCGCTTGTTGACCGAGGACCGATGACGGGAGCGCCTGCGCAGGGAGATCGTGGTGTTGTACGAGCCGGACCACTGTCATGCCCGACCGTCATCGAAAGGAGCCTTGTGCCATGAAGAAGATCCTTCTGGCCTTCGACGGCGGCGATCCCGCCCGCCGCGCCCTCGAGACCGCGGCAGAACTGGCGCATCTGACCGGGGCCTCCCTGGCGGTCGTCAGCGTCGTGCCCGTGCGGCCCGGCCGTTTCCCGGTCGACCCCTGGGACGACACCAGCGCCCACGCCACGGAACTCGTGGAAGCCCGCCGGATCCTGCGCGAGCAGGGCATCGAGGCCGATCTCATCGAGCCGCTCGGCGATCCGGCCGGCACGATCGAGCGCATCGCCGAGGAGGGCGGGTACGACACCGTCGTGATCGGCTCGCGTGGCCTCAATGCGATGGGCCGCCTCCTTCAGGGCAGCGTCTCCGAGCACGTTGCGACGCACGCCAGGGCAACCGTCGTCGTCGCTCGCTGATCTCCACGGTCCGGCGGCGGGCACCTCGTCCGCCGGACCGACACTTCTCTCCCGTTCCGCGGGTGCGCGGGGAGCCGCCGCGCCGACCTCGTGCGCCACGCGCCGGCCGCCGTGCGCCGGCCGCCGTGCGCCACACGCACAATTTGGCGCCCGAACGGTCCGACCGCGGTCGCTTCCGGGGCCCGGGCCGGGGGTTCGCGCGACTCCTGTGCCGGTGGCGCACAAGACCGTGGTGCAGCGGTCGTGTGCTCAGCCTGAATCGTCCCTTATTAGGAGAATCGTGCGCCACGCGCACAACGAGGGGCGCCCGGCCGCCGGCCCCCACGAAAGGACCCGGATCGGGCGAGCCGTCCCCCGAGGGCGTGCCCCTGCCACAGAGAGCCGCCGCGCTCCCGCCGTGCCGCCGCGCCTGCCGCGCGGTCGCGCCGTCGCGCGTGGATAAACTCCGCCCATGCCCCTCGATCGCCTCCCTTTCCAGCCACCGCTCGAGCCGATGCTCGCCAAGGCGTCGGACGGGCTACCGGACGGTGATGGCTGGCTGTTCGAGCCCAAGTGGGACGGCTTCCGGGCGATCGTCTTCCGTGACGGCGACGAGGTGCTCATCCAATCGCGTGACCTGAAGCCGCTTGACCGCTACTTCCCGGAGCTGGCCGCGCCGCTCCGCGCTTCGCTCCCGGATCGGTGTGTCGTGGACGGCGAGGTCGTGATCTCGCGCGGCGGCTCGCTGGATTTCGAGGCGCTCCTGCTCCGGATCCACCCGGCCGCCTCGCGGGTGAAGATGCTGGCAGGGGAGTCGCCGGCCTCGTTCGTGGCCTGGGACCTGCTGGCGCTGGGCGAGGCAGACCTCCGGGCAACCCCCCAGGGGGAGCGGCGAGCCCGCCTGGAGAAGGAGCTTGCCGGCGTCGCGCCACCCGTTCACCTCACCCCCGCGACGCGCGACCGCGCCCTCGCCGCGGAGTGGTTCGATCACTTCGAGGGCGCCGGCCTGGACGGCGTGGTTGCCAAGAAACTCGACGCCGCGTATCAACCCGGCAAGCGGGCGATGCTCAAGATCAAGCACCAGCGGACGGCGGACTGCGTGGTCGCCGGGTTCCGCTGGCACAAGAACGGGCCCGGGACGCACGTCGGCTCGCTGCTCCTCGGCCTGTTCGACGACGAGGGCGCCCTGCACCATGTCGGGATCACGTCGTCATTCACCTGGGAGCGGCGGGCATCGATCCTTGCCGAACTGGAGCCGTTAAGGGAGCGGGCGATGGACGGGCACCCGTGGCGCGAGTGGGCCGAGTGGGCCGGCTACGGCGACGCCGATGCATCCGGCCAGCGACTCCCCGGCGCGACATCGCGCTGGAACAGGGGCAAGGACCTGTCATGGGAGCCGCTCCGAGCTGAGCGGGTCGTGGAGGTCGCCTACGACCACCTCCAGGGCTCCCGCTTCCGCCACGCGACAACGTTCAAGCGATGGCGCCTGGACAAGCCTCCGACCGAATGCAGCTACGATCAGCTCGAGGAGACCGCGGCGTTCGAGATCGCCCGGATCTTCGGGGGCGGCGCCTGAACGCCCGCGCCAGGCCGGCGGTGCGTGCCGCCACGAGATGTAGGGAGTAGGCCGTGGAACCGCGCGATGTCGTCCAGGCCGCGATCGACGCCTACCACGACCACGACGTGGATCGGTGCATGGGCTTCTATGCGCCGGACGTTGTGGTCAAGGATGCTGACGGCGCGATCCTCATGGACGGTGCCGAGACCGTGCGGACGCGCTACGCGAAGGCGATGTCCGTTCATCCGAATCTTCACTACGAGATCCCCAATCGCATCGCTCACGACCAGTACGTCATCGACGAGGAACGAGTCACCGGATACTCGGACGGCCGGCCCGAGCCGGTGCGCGCGGTGCTGATTTACCGTCTTGCCGGCGACCTGATCCGCGAGATCGTCATCCTCGCCTGAAGGTCAGGACGGCCGACGACCGCGGATCAGGCCCCGGGCGCCTCCGGCTTCCGCGGCGCCCGTTCCAGTTGTCCCGCGCGATCGGGCCACGCGTATTCGGTCCACGGGTCGTAGTCGGGATCGAGGGGCTCCTGGGGCGGTCGGTCCGCGTCCGGGACGTGGGTCAGGTTGACGCGGACGCGATACCAGAGCGATGACCGGCCGCGCATCCCGTCCACGAGCACGTCGGCGGGCTCGAGCGCCCCCGCCGCCGCGGGCCAGCGCGCCTTCCAGCGCTCGAGCCCGGCGAGCGCGTCGTCCTTCGACTTCGCCCGCGAGATCTCGATGACCGGCACGACGGACTTGCGCCGCCCGGTCGGCGTCGGCGTAGTGCTCCGACCGGCCCCCCCGGCCCCCCCGGCCCCGGCACCCCCGCCACCGGCGCCCCCAGCCGCGGCGCGCCCCTCGAGCTCGGCGCTGAACCGCCGCTCCATCGCCGCCCGCGACTTCTCGCGCTCGGCGTCGGCCTCCGGCGTGTCGTAGTCGGCTGTCGCGCGGCGCTGGCGCGAGGGCTGGACCCGTGGCGGCTCGCCCTCCTGCTTGCGGTAGTTCGGCGGCCACGGCGCGTCGCCGGCGCCCGCGGCCTCGTCCCGGCGGGACAGCTCCAGGAGGGCGTCCAGTGATCCGACGGCTTCGTCGATCCCGGCCCCGGGATCCCCGATCGCCGCGTACCGGGCCGGGACCGTCGCGATCGTGAAGGCCTCGGCCTCGCACGTCGGCAGTTCGTCCCAGGTCAACGGCGTGGAGACCCGGGCATCAGGCAGCGGCCGGACGGAATACGCCGACGCCACCGTCCGGTCCTTGGCGTTCTGGTTGTAGTCGAGGAAGACGCCGTGGCGCTCCTCCTTCCACCACTTGGATGTTGCGATTGAAGGTGCCCGCCGCTCCACGTCGCGCGCCAGAGCCAGCGCGGCCCGCCGGACCTCCGGGTACGTCCAGTCCCGCGAGATCCGGATGTTGATGTGGATCCCGCGCGACCCCGAGGTCTTCGGCCAGCCGACGAGGCCGACCTCCACGCCCGGCACGGGATCGAGGTCCACCCGCAGCTCGTCGGGGTGATCCAGGTCGTCTGAGCGGACCGGGTGGGGGTTGAGGTCGATGCAGCCGAGGTTGACGATCCAGGCCAGTCCTGCCGCATCGTCGAGGACGATCTCGTCCGCGGTCCGTCCGGAGGGGAACGAGAGCGTTGCCACGCGGAGCCACGGCGGCCGGTTGTCCGGGGCACGCTTCTGGAAGAAGGCCTCACCTGCGGCGCCGTTCACGAACCGCTTGAGCGCCATCGGCCGGTCCCGCACGCCGCGGAGTGCCCCCTCGGCGACCGCGAGGTAGTACCGGACGAGGTCCCGTTTCGTGACGCCGGCCTCGGCGAAGAAGACCTTGTCCGGGTTGCTGATGGAGACGTCGCGGCCGTCGATCCGCACGACCTCGGGCTGCACAGGCATGGGTGAGACGATACCCCCTCGACATCGCCCGTCTCACCCCGGATGATCGGATGGCGCACGAAGAGCGGAGCCCATGCTGAACCGTCCCGAGCCGGCCTGCCTGGTCATCGCCGACATTTCCGGCTATACGAGCTATATCGCCGGCACGGAGCTTGAGCACTCGCAGGACATCCTGGCCGACCTCATCTCCACGGTCGTCGGCGCGCTCCGGCCCCTCTTCCGGCTGGCCAAGCTGGAAGGCGATGCGGCCTTCGTGTACGCCCCGGGCGAGACCATCGACGGCTCGACCCTCCAGGACGCGATCGAGGGCTGCTACTTCGCATTTCGGCGTCGCCTGCGGGACATTCGCCAGGCATCCACCTGCGAATGCAACGCCTGCCTGCTGATCCCGAACCTGGACCTCAAGTTCGTCGGCCATCACGGGCTGGTCGCCCACCAGCGGATCCTGGGCCGGGACGAGCTGGCCGGGGCCGATGTCATCGTGGCGCATCGGCTCCTCAAGAACACGATCGTCGAGGGGCTCGGAGTCCCGGCCTACGCGTTCTACTCGGGTGATCTGGTCGCCGCCATGGGCCTCGCGGATCCGGCGGCGGCCGGCTTGGTCGCACATGCCGAGCAGATCGATCTCGGCGAGGTCCGGGGCTGGGTTCGCGACCTCGAAGCCGCGTGGCAGGCGGAAAGCCGCCGCGTTCGCGTGTTCGTGGAGCCAACTGACGCGGTCTGGTCGATCGAGACGATCCTGCCCGGTCCGCCGGCGATCGTCTGGGACTGGATCACATCGCCGGCCCGCCGGCCGAAGTGGCAGCAGGGTGTCGACATCGTCCATGAGGCGGCACCCACCGGGCGACGCGGACCGGGAACGACCAACCATTGCATGCACGGGAAGCGCGCGAGCATCGAGGAGATCGTGGACTGGCGCCCGTACGAGTACTTCACGCTCCGTTTCCAGGTGCCCGTGCCCGGCGGCCCGAAGCTGACGATGACCGATACGTTCGAGGCCATCGACCAGGGGACGCGCCATATCAGCCGCATCGAGCGCCCGCGCCGGCTCAAGGATCGCGCGATGGTCGGCATGATCACGCCGCTCTTCGGTGGTCAGATCCGGGCCGACATCCGGGCGCTTATCCCGCTGATCGCGGAGGACGCTGCTCGACGACGAGCCGCCGGGTCGGAGGCCGGGGAGCCGGAGCCGCCAGTCTCCGCGGAGCGCTTCCTGCGCGAGCCGGTCCGGTCCGCCGATGCGACAGGGGCGGATGTCGAATCCGCGGTCTCGGAATCGTTGCCACACTAGAGCGGCCTTCGACCGCCCGATTGGAGATCGAGCCAATGCAGTATCTGATGCTGATCTACCAGGCCGAATCGCCGGCGGGCGTCGCGGCAGACGACGAAGTGATGGCCGCCGAGCTCGCCGCGTACGCCGGCTTCACCCGGGAGGCGCGCGAGCGGGGTCAGTACCTTGCCGGCGAGGCTCTCGAGCCCACGCCGACCGCGACGTCCGTCCGTGTCCGTGACGGCCAGGTCGCCGTGACCGATGGGCCCTTTGCGGAGACCAAGGAGGCCCTCGGCGGGTTCTACCTGCTCGACTGCGCGGACCTGGACGAGGCGATCGAGATGGCCGCCAAGATCCCGGCCGCGAAGCGCGGGACGATCGAGGTTCGACCCATCTGGCAGCTGCCGGCTGCCTACACGGCCGCCGGGGGCGGGCAAGGCTGACCCCGGAGCCGGTCAGCGCCGAGGTCGTCGACCGCCTGTTCCGCGAGGAATCGGGGCGGGTCCTAGCCGCCCTCATCCGGGCGGTCCGGGACTTCGATCTCGCCGAGGATTCGGTGCAGGACGCGTTCCTGACTGCCCTCGAGCGCTGGCCGCGCGACGGTGTGCCGCCGAACCCCGGGGCATGGATCACCACGACCGCCCGCAACCGTGCGATCGATCGTCTTCGGCGCGCGCGACGGCTGGTCGGGAAGACCGAAGCGCTATGGCGGGAGCAACTGATCGCCGAGGAGCTGGCGGCGGGCGAACCGGGCGAACTTGGGGACGTTGGCGAGCTTGGCGAGGACGGCGATTCCGTGCCGATCGCTGACGACCGCCTCCGCCTCATCTTCACCTGCTGTCACCCCGCGCTACCGCTGGATGCTCGCGTGGCGCTCACCCTGCGGACGCTCGGAGGCCTCCAGACGCCGGAGATCGCCCGTGCCTTCCTCGTGCCCGAGCCGACGCTCGCCCAGCGCCTGGTCAGGGCCAAGCGGAAGATCCGCGACGCAGGGATCCCGTATCGCGTCCCGCCGGATCACCTGCTGCCCGAGCGGCTCGAGGGCGTCCTGCAGGTGCTGTATCTCGTGTTCAACGAGGGTTACGGCGCCTCCGCCGGCGAGTCGCTGATCCGACGGGAGTTGTGCACCGAAGCAATCCGCCTGGCGCGTGTCCTCGTCGAGCTGATGCCGGACGAGCCCGAGGCGCTGGGACTCCTGGCGCTCATGCTCCTCCACGACGCGCGCCGCGAGGCGAGGGTCAGCGAGTCAGGCGAGCTTGTCCTCCTGGACGATCAGGATCGGTCGCGCTGGGACGCTGAGCGGATTCGAGAGGGAGCGGCGCTCGTGGAGCGGGCGCTCCGGATGCGCGCCCCGGGGCCGTACCAGCTCCAGGCCGCGATCGCCGCGCTCCACGACGGCGCCGCGACACCGGCCGAAACTGACTGGCCGCAGATCGCCGCGCTCTACGGGGAGCTGGAGCGTCGCACCCCCTCGCCGGTCGTGGCGCTCAACCACGCCGTGGCCGTCGCGATGGCCGAGGGCGTGGAGGTCGGGCTCGCCCGGGTGGAGGCGATCGTCGCCGGAGGGGCCCTCGAGGACTATCCGTACCTCCATTCGGCCCGGGCGGATCTGCTTCGGCGCCTCGGACGCCATGCCGACGCGCGCGCTTCATACGAGCGGGCGCTCGCCCTGACCGCCAACGCTGCCGAACGTCGATTCCTCCGACACCGGCTCGAGCAGATCGCAGGGTAGGACCAGCCAGGTCGGATCGTCCGGCTCGCGGCCGCGGTGTGCTATCGTTTGCGAGACATCGTAATGTTCAGCTAGATTTAGGTAGATTTTAGTTGCGTCGATCCGCGTCCCGAGACATCGACTGGATCAGCCTCGCCGAGGCCAGCAACGTTCTTGGCGTATCGCCGGGAACGGTCCGGCGGTGGGGCGACGCCGGGCGCCTGCGGGTCTTCATGACGCCGGGCGGACACCGCCGCTTTTCGCGCTCGGGCCTGGAGCGGCTCCTCCCCGCCGATCGTGATGGCCGGCCGTCGCTCCGGAGTGCCGGCGTCACCACGGCGAGGATGTCCAGGACATATCGGCGCGCGACCCAGGTGGCCTCCCGGGAGCTGCCCTGGATCCCGGCTCTCTCCGAGGAGCAGCGCGGGCTGTTCCGGGCGCACGGTCATGTCCTGGCGGCCCGCCTCCTCCAGTACCTCGACGCTCCCGGGCCTGAGGTGGCGACCGACTTCCTGCGGGAAGCGACGGCGAGCGCCGCGGAGTACGGCCAGATTGCGGCCGCCGCTGGACTGTCGCTAAGCCAGACCGTCGAGGGGTTCCTGCGGTTCCGCGCGCCATTCCACGTGGAGCTGTCGTCGGCCGCCCGACGGCGAGGATTCGACACACGAGAGGCGACGGAACTCCTGGCCGCGGCCGAACGGGCAATGGATGAGCTGCTCGTGGCGACGATGACGGGCCACACGGGTGCCTCGCGATGATCGCGGTGGCCGTTCGCCCGCGCCCACGGCCTGCCCGCGCCATCCCCGCACCGTGAGGGCGGTGGAAATCCGGATCGGGACACGCGGCAGTGCCCTGGCGCTCGCCCAGGCCTCGCTCGTGTGCGCCGCGCTGGAGGCTGCCGGCACACGCGGTCGTCTCGTGGTCGTCACGACCGCCGGAGACCGGCGCGCCCCGGACACGGCCTGGGGGGAGGGGGCCTTTGTCACGGCGCTCGAGCGGGAGTTGGTCGCCAGCCGGATCGACGTTGCCGTCCACAGCGCCAAGGACGTACCCACGACCGAGGACCCGCGATTGCGGATCGGCGCGTACCTCCCCCGGGCAGATCCGAGGGACGCCCTGGTGACGGGACCCGGCCTGGGCCCCGGGCTGGATGACCTGCCGAGCGGTGCCCGGATCGGGACCGACAGCCCGCGGCGGGCGGGGTTCCTGCTGGCTCGTCGCCCCGATCTCAAGGTCGTCCCGTTCCACGGCAACGTGGACACGCGGCTGCGCCGCCTCGAGCGCGGGGAGGCGGACGCGCTCGTCCTCGCCTGCGCGGGGCTGGATCGCCTGGGCCTCGGCGACCGGATCGCCGAGCGGATCGATCCTG
>JACVXW010000064.1 GCA_015661135.1 Chloroflexota bacterium | reverse complement strand
CATCTTCGGATCCGTGCCGGTCGTCTCGACGTCCACGACGACGAGCTCGTCACCGGCGGCAATCGCATCCGCAAAGTCGATGACCGACCCGGTGCCGGCCTCGATGAACGGTGTGCTCTTGGCCTTGCCGACGAGCTTCACCAGCTCTTCCTGGATGTCGATGAGCGGCTGCAGCGCTCGGTGACCGAACAGGATGGCCTCGGCCATGACGGCCTCCGGCAGGAGCTTGGCCCCTGCCTCAACCATCATGATCGCGTCACGCGTGCCGGAGACGATCAGGTCCAGCTCCGAGTCGGCGAGCTGGCTGAACGTGGGGTTGACCACGAACTCGCCGTCGATCCGACCGATCCGAACCGCCCCGACCGGGCCGGCAAAGGGGATCTCGCTGATCGACAGGGCGGCGGACGCGGCGATCGTCCCGAGCACGTCCGGCTCGTTCTCCTGGTCCGTCGAGAGGACGGTGATCACGAGCTGGATGTCGTCCTTGTAGCCCTCGGGAAAGAGCGGCCGGATGGGCCGATCCGTGAGGCGCGCCGCAAGCGTGGCCGCCTCGGACGCGCGGGCCTCGCGCTTGATGAAGCCGCCCGGGATCTTGCCCGCGGCGTACATCCGCTCCTCGAACTCGACGGTCAGCGGAAAGAAGTCCAGGCCCGGCCGCGGATCACTCCGGTTGGCGGTGCCGAGGACGAGGGTGTCGCCGTAGCGAAGGGTGACCGCTCCACCGGCGAGCCGGGCAAGCTTGCCGGTCTCGATCGTGAGCGTGCGACCACCGAACTGGGTTTCGAGCGTTGTTGGCACGGGTTTCTGTTCCTCCTGTCCGAGGAGGAGGGACGAATGTTCCTGGCTGGTCGACCGGCCGGGCGCCTGATGCACGCGACCCCGGGATGTCCCCGCGGTCAGTGGCAGCGTGGCGCTAGCGGCGAAGTCCGAGCCGTGCGATGACGGCGCGGTAGCGCGTGTTGTCCTTCTTCACCAGGTAGGCGAGAAGACGACGGCGCGAGCCGACGAGCTTGAGGAGGCCGCGACGCGAATGATTGTCCTTGGGGAAGCTTCGAAGATGACCTGTCAGTTCCTTGATCCGCTCCGTCAAGAGCGCGACCTGGACTTCCGGGGAGCCGGTGTCGCCGTCCTTGACGGCAAACCCGGTGATGATCTCCTGCTTCTCTTCCCGCGCGAGCGGCACTCGGTCCTCCGACACGAACGTGACTGTATGGCGTTCCATTTCAACTTTGACCGACGGATGGTACCAGCCTCGCCCCGATCGGGCAAACATCGAGGCTGCGATCGTAGGCGCACCCGCGTCGGTGCCGGGCACGGACCAACCGGACTGCCGCGGCCGGGCGCGGCCGCCGCGGCCGCCGCGGCTTCGACGTGGCTTCGTGGCCAATGCTCCCCCGGGGAGCACTCGCCAGGTTCAGGCGGGGATCGAGCCCGCCCAAGGACCCGACGGGGCGCACCGCCCGGCGCGGCCACGCTCGACGCCCGTGCCGCGACCGGGAAATCCCGCGGATCTCGGCGGTCGCGGCTGCCGTCGGCGGCCGGCGATCCGCGCAGTGCTCCGGGGGCGGTCGCAAGCCAGGATTGCCGGGGGCAGCACGGGACAATGGGATGCCTCCGCTATGAGCGGCCCTCACCCTCCGCCGTGCCAGGGCCGCGGCGGTAGACCCGCAGCTCGATGACGCTTGGGACGTGCCACTCGAGGGAGAACATCACGCGTCGCCCGGTTCCGTCCACGTCCACCTGCTGGAGGTGCTGCAGGAGGGTGCCCGGCTGCACCTCGAGGACCGCCGCGAGGTCCTCGTCCGCGGTCGCCGGGGCAACAATCGCCTCGCCGTGGCGGACCATGTGGCCGGCGGTCGCGAGCAGCGCGTACATCGATCCGCCGAGGGCGTCGTGGTCTCGGTCGGCGTCCACGATGTCCGCCGGGATGTGATCGACCGAGTAGACGGCCGGCCGATCGTCCGCCGTTCGCACACGCCGCAGTTCCACGATGGGCCGACCCGGCTCCACGCCCAGTCGCTCTGCGACCGGCACCGAGGCAGGAATGGTCCGGATGGCGATGATTCGGCGCCCGGCCCGAACGCCAGTGGATTCCAGGTAGGACGTGTAGGAGAAGTTTCGGTCCAGCGAGTTGCGCAGCAGCGGCCGCGCCGTCACGTAGGTGCCGGACCCGTGGCGGCGCGAGAGGTAGCCCTCTTCGACGAGTCCGCGAACCGCCTCCCGGATGGTCGCCCGGCTGACGGCGAACTGCCCGGCGAGGGCGTTCTCGTTCGGCAACCGGGACCCCGAGGCGTAGGTACCGGTGATGACCGATCGCCGGAGGCCATCACGCACCATGTCGGCGAGCAGAGGGCGGGCTCCGGGGCCCTGACCGCTCACGAGCCCGGCTCGCCGGCGCCGCGCCGGCGCTGGCCGCGCCGCGAAACGAGCCCGGCCAGCGCCATGGTCAGGATCGTCACCACCAGCAGCACGGTCGCGATTGCGTTGACCGACGGGCTCACGCCGCGACGGATGGACGCGAACAGGTAGATCGGCACGGTCTGGTCCTGCCCGCTCGTGAAGAAGGCGATGATGAAGTCATCGAAGCTGAAGGTGAACGCCAGCAAGGCCCCGGACACGATCGCCGGCAGCAGCTGGGGCAGGGTGACCTGGAGGAACGTCCGCCACGGCGTTGCGAACAGGTCCTCGGACGCCTCGACAAGACTGCGATCCATCCCTCGCATCCGGGTCCGCACGAGGACCGTCACGATCGCCATGGTGAAGAGGGTGTGGGCGGCGACGATGGTGGCCGCGCCGAGCCCCAGTCGTGGTGCGGTCCCGCCCGAGACAAAGACCAGCCACGGGTCCAGCCAGTCGAAGGCTGTCACCAGGAAGATCAGGCTCGCGATGCCGATGACGATGCCGGGCACGGTGATCGCGACATAACCCAGCAGTTCCACGAGCGCCCGCATCCGCGGGCGCAGGCGGTCCATCGCCAGCGCACATGCGGTGCCCATGATGGTCGCCAGCGCAGCGGTGAATACGGCGATGGTGAGGCTGTTGCGGAGGGCCTTGATCAAGAACGGATCCGACCAGGCCGCGGCATACCACTGCGTGGAAAAGCCCTTCAGGTCCGTCACGTGGCGGCCGGCGTTGAAGCTGTAGACGACCACGATGACGATCGGCAGGAACAGGAAGACGAAGACCAGGACCGTGTAGGCCCAGGCGGCGCGGCCGCCGGCGCGCTCGATCCGGGCCGCCCGCAGCGCCCCCCGGAGATCCAGCTCCCCTCCGGTCGCCGTCACAGCAGGCTCGACTCGCGGCCGATTCGGACGAGGCGTCGCGAGATCGCGAGATATCCCGCCACGACCACGGTCATGCCGGCGACGAACACGGTCGCGAGTGCCGCTCCGAATGGCCAGTTGCGGCTCTGGAGGAAGAGGTCGGCCAGGGCGTTGCCGAGGAAGTAGGTCTTGCCTCCCCCCAACAGGACCGGGATGAGGTACTCACCCATGACCGGGATGAGGACGAGGACGATGCCCGACAGGATGCCGGGGGCGGCGAGCGGCAGGACGATCTGGCGCAGCGTGGTGATCGGCCCGGCTCCCAGGTCTCGTGACGCCTCCAGGAACGATCGGTCGAGGCGCTCGAGGCTCACGTAGATCGGCAGGATCATGAGCGGCAGGTAGTTGTACACGATGCCGAGCGAGACGGCGAACGGCGTGTTGAGCAGCTGGATCTCCCCGAAGCCGATCCAGCCGAGGATCCGCGGAACGCCGTTGGCGCCGAGGAGGGTCATCCAGGCGTATGTCCGGATGAGGAAGCTGGTCCAGAACGGGACGATCACGAGGGCAACGAGCACGAGCTTCCAGCTGCCGCGGACCTTGAGGGCGAGCGTATACGCGACCGGGAAGGCGACCAGCAGGCAGATGACCGTGTTGAGTGCGGCGAGCCCGAGGGTGTTGGTGAGGGGCGTGATCCGGGTCGTGAGGTTGGCGTACTGGGCCAGCGTCAGGGCGGGCAGATATCCGCCATTGGGCGATCGCTCGCCCACGGACATGATGGCGAGGACGACCAGTGGCGCCACGAGGAACCCGACGTACCAGGCGGCGGCGGGCACCACGAGCAGGGCGGCGTAGCTACGGCGTTGGCCGTTGCTTCGGGTCGCCGCCCTGCTGATGATCGACATCGGTGGATCAGGCAGACGCCTTGATCCGCGCCCAGGCCTCCGCCCGCGCTGCGCTGTTGTACGTCGCATTCACGGCGTACTCGAGGTTGACCAGCGACTCTGCACTCGGGTAGATGACGGGGTTGTCCCTGACCTCGGCGGAGAGCAGCGCCGTGGCCTTGTCGTTGGCATGCGGGAACAGGCAGAACTCGGTCTCGGCCGCGGCCTGCTTGGGCTGCGTGATGTAGTTCAGGAAGGCGTAGGCAGCCGCCTTGTGCGGGGCGTCGGCGGCGACCGTATAGCTGTCGATCCAGAGCTCACCACCATCGGCCGCCACGACGTACCGGGCGTCCGCGGTGTCGCGGCCGACCTGCACGCCATCGCCGGTCCAGGCGATGGTCAGCCAGGAGTCGAGGGCACGCAGCGGCGGCTGCACGTCCGATGAAATGGCGTAGAGCTTCGGCTTGAGCGCCGTGAGCATTGCCTCGACGGCGGCCATCTCGATCGGGTCAATCGTGTTGAGCGAGTACCCCATCGCGACGGCAGCGGAGCCGAACGAGCTGATCTGATGGTCCACGATCACGCTCTTGCCGGCGTAGGTCGTGCCGGCCACTTCGAAGAATTGCTTCCAGGTCGTGACGTCCTCGGTCACCTTCGAGCTCCGGTAGGCGATCCCGGTGGTGCCCCAGTTCTTGGGGATCGAGTACTTGTTGCCTGGATCGAATGCCTGGTCCATGAACGCGGCGTTCCAGTCGGCCTTCACGAAGTCGGCCATCTGCGCGTAGTCAATGGGCTCGATCAGCTTGTCGGCGACCCAACCCTCGATCGCGTAGTTCGACGGAACCACGACATCGATGCCGGAGTTGCCGGCGCGGATCTTGGCTTCCATTTCCTCCGTTGAGCCGTAGACGCCGACGTTGATCGCGACGCCGGTGAGCGTCTTGAAGCCGTCCAGCACCTCCTGGCTGTGGTAGTTCGGCCAGGTGGCGAGGTTCAGGGTGTCCCCAAGGGCCGCGCCGGACGGCTTTGCGCCGGGGGCGCACGCGGCCAGGGCGAGTGCACCCAGCCCCGCGCCGGTGCCGGCCAGGAAGTGCCGCCGCGAGATCCGGTGCTCGATTGCGAGGCGAGTGATTGCAGCGGCATCGAGCCGTGCAACCCGGTCGCGTCCGTTCATCTTCGCTCCTCCATCCTGTGGTCGGGCGATTGCCCGACCCTCGATGCTCCTCAGCTACCGACAGCTTGCTACGTGGCGTCGACCATCGCCTCCCTCCGGGACGCATCTCGAGCGAGCTCGAGTGCGCACTCCACCTGCGCGTGGACCGAGGGACCTGCCGGCAGTCTCCCGTCAAAGATGGCACCACCGATGGTGAACGCCCAGGCGCCGGCCGCCGACAGGGCGTTGATGCGTTCTGCGGAATCCACGCTTCCGGCGGCGATGACCGGGCCATCAGCCGCGGCGACCACGCTTCGGACCAATGCGGGCACATCCCCGCTCCAGCGATAGGCCAGCAGGTCGAGACCGTGAACGCCGGGGCGGGCGGTCAGCTCTCGAGCGCTACTCGCGATCTCCTCCAGCGTGCCCTCGAGGATGCTGGGATGGCCAACGATGCGGCCAGGAAACGGGCAATAGCGCGGCCGTCCCGGCGCACCGGGTGGGCCGACACCATCGAGGATCGCGATCGCCTCGTCGGGGTGGGTGCCGCCGAGCAGCCAGTCGACGCCGATCTCGAGCGCCGCCCGGACCGATCGGATCTCGTCGACGGCCCGTTCGGAGACCACCTCCAGGAACACGTCGCGTCCGTCCGCCCGCATGGCAGCCGCCAACTCGCGCAACTCCACGGTGGGAACGCCAATGTCCTTGAATCCCACGTAGCGGAGGGCGGTGTCGCGAACGGAGGCGTAGACCTCCCTGGCATCCGCGACCGTCCGGTCGTCGCGGGTCAGCATGAAGATGAACTCAGGCACGAGGCGACTCCTCGAATGGGACGTGGTCCACGCGGGGGTCAATCGGCAGGATCTCGGCGACGCCGGCAAGGACGAAGTCGGGGACGCGCACCAGTCAGGACGAGGGCAGACGCCATGCCCGCCTCGCGCGCCATACGAACGTCGGTCGTCAACCGGTCGCCGACGAGCACGGTGTCCTCCGCCGACAGGGCGAGCCGGTCCAGGAGCGCCGCGGCCATGTGCGCCGAGGGCTTGCCGACGATTGCCTCGGCCCGGGCGCCGGTGGACGCCTCGATCGCGGCCAGCATCGCGGCGCAGTCGGGCAGGTCGCCGTCCGGTGTCGGGCAGAACGGATCGGGGTTCGTGGCAACGATGCGTGCCCCGGCACGGACGGCACGAAACGCGGCAACGAGCTTCGGGTAGTCGAAGGTGCGGTCCCAGGAGACGACCACGAGGTCCGCCCTCGTCGGGTCATCGGACGCCGGGTCGATCGTCGCGAAGCCGGCGCCCCGGAGGAGCTCGCCGATGAGCGGCTCGCCGATCGGCAGGATCGTCGCGCCGCGCGCTTCCCGCGCCAGGTAGAGGAGCAGCGAATCCGTGGACGAGATCACCTCGTGCGCGGTCGCCGGAATACCGAGGGCCGTCAGCTTCTGCGCATATGCGGACGGCAGCTCGAGCGGCTTGTTCGTCAGGAAGGCGACGCGCGCCCCCGCGGCGCGGATGGCCGCCACCGTGTCCGCGGCGCCCGGCAGCAGGTGATCGCCGAGATAGAGGGTCCCGTCGAGGTCGAAGACATAGCCGTCGAAACGGCGAGTGGGCCGTCGGTGGACGTCCATGCCCATCTTCGCCGCGGTCATGACCGCGACTCCAGGATCCCCGACCGATCGATCAGGTCGTCCACGGTGCGGTCATCCCAATCGCCCGCGAAGAAACGAAGGTCGGCCACAGTGAACCGGTCGCGCATGAGTGGCAGGGCTCGCAGCGCCCAGCGAACGACGTCGGGATCGGCCGGCGGGTCGAGTTCGCCGACCTGTGCGGCCGCGCCTGCGGCGTGGAGCGCCGCGGACAGCGTGGCCGGCGCGGCCACGAGCGCGGCAAGGGCCCGCCTGTGCGCGTCCCAGTCGCCGACCATCATGGCGACGCCCGCCCGCCCGGCACGCCAGCGGTCGAGCTTTCGGGCGACGTCGCGCCAGCATTCGTCGGCCATCCGGCCGCTGGGATCGAGCGGATCGAACGCTGCGCGAACGCGGGCCTCCACGAGCGCCGGATCCGGGTAGGCGGCGTCGAGCGTCAGCCGCACGGGATCCAGGCGTTCAAGCGTGTCCTGCCAGACGGTCGCGGCCAGGACGCTGGCGACACCTACCTGGGCGCCGTGGAGGGCGAGTGGTCGCCCCGCAATCCCCGCCGCCATGTCCAGCAGGTGGCTCAGGAGGTGCTCGGTTCCGGACAATGGAGCGGTCCTGCCGGCGACGCTCATGGCGATGCCGGTCAGCGTCATCCGCGCGGCAAGTTCGAGGAGCATCTCGGGGTCAGCGGCCCGAACCTTTGCGGCACCCGAGAGCAGGCCTTCGGCCCCGTCCCGGAAGAGCGCCACGACACCAGCGTCGTAGTCGCCGCCCTGGTCGGCGGCATCGGCGAGGTACCAATCAGCCGGCGCCGTGAACATCGAACAGAGCTCGCCGAATCCGGCCCGGTTCATCTCCGCCGGGGCGGCAGCAAGGATCTCGAGGTCGATGACGAGGGCATCCGGCCAGCGCGACGGGACCGTCCGCTTCACCCCGTCGCGAAGGAGCACCGCCATGTCGTCGGAGAAGGCATTGACCGACACCGCGGTCTGGACGACGACCAGCGGAATCCCTCCGGCACGCATCGACGCGTCCTTGGCGACATCGGTGATCGTTCCCGAGCCGACCGAGACGACACAGCCGGCACCGGCGATTGCCGCGTCGGCCTGGCCGAGGGCATCAGGATCCGCGTGGAGCTCCGGCCCGTGTGCCCGGATTACGGCGAGTTCCGTCGGGAAGCGCGCCGAGAGCATGGCGGCGACGGCAGTCTTCAGATCGGCACCGGAACGTCGCATCGGCGTCTCATCGACGAGCACGACCACACGCCCGTCGCGACGAACCGCGGCGACATCATCGGCGAGGCCCGCCAGCGCGTTCGAGCGGATCCGCACGCTCCCGAGGCCGATCGGCCGCCGATGTCCGGCAGCGTCCGTGTCCGCAGCGAGTCGCCGGCGAAGACCGTCCAGATCGGTTGGGTCCGAGAGCGTCGTGCGTTCGATCATGCGGGCACCGTCGCGTGCGCCGTGGATCCCGCGGCCGCGAACCCCGGCTCCATGGCATCGAACAGCCGCAGATACCGGCCGTGGGCGTCGTCATAGGCCACGCGGACCCGGGGGTCCGGCTCGTAGACGACCGGCTCCAGGACCGTCAGGCGCTCGACGGCCTCGTCGAGATCTCGGAACGTCCCGGCGCCGACCGCAGCGAGCATGGCGGCGCCGAGCGCGGTTGCCTCGGGTGTCTCGAGAATCCTGACCCGGCGGCCGGTGACGTCCGCCTTCATCTGGAGCCAGAAGCCGCTTCGTGCACCGCCACCGACGACCCGGATCTCGTCGCCCGCGAGGCCCATCGCCGTGAGCCGGTCCACGATGTCCCGGAGCGCGAAGGTGCACCCCTCCAGCACGGCCCGGTAGAGGTGGCTTCGACCGTGGCTCAGCGAGATGCCGGCGAAGACACCGCGGGCGCGATCGTGCCAGCGCGGGGACGTCGCGCCGGACAGTGTCGGGAGGAAGCTCACCCCGTCCGCCCCCGGTTGCGTGCCCGCGGCGGCCTCGCCGTCAAGGACAGCCGGTTCGGTTCCACCGGCGATCGCCGAGCGGAACCAGCTGACGCTGCCCCCGGACACGAAGCCAGGGTTCTCCACGAGCCATACCCGCGGGTCCGCGTGGCCGTGTGTCTCGACGAGGCCCGTCTCGTCGATGATCGGGCTGGGGGCCGCCACGCAGACCGGCTCGGCCGTGCCGGTGATGTCCACGACGATGCCGGGACGGATCCCGCCGGCCGCCAGGGAGGCTCCGTGCTCGTCGCCCGTTCCGGTGACGACCTGGGTCGCGGTGGTGAGGCCGAGTGCCTCCGCCGGGCCGGCCCGCAGCGGAC
>JACVXW010000063.1:2242-8479 GCA_015661135.1 Chloroflexota bacterium | reverse complement strand
CCGGGCCGGTCATCACGGTCCACGCCGGCGGAATCGACAAGCAGGTCACGGTCGGCGGTCCCAGTCCGCTCGAGGCGCTCATCCAGATCCTGACCGGCTACGACCCCGGATCTGGTGTGGCGACCCAAGTCTGGGTGGCCGACCGCTACTGGGGCAACCTGCTCGACACCAGTAAGTTTCAGTACATCGGTGATGGCGTGACGCCCGGGCTGGCCGAATTCGGCACGGTCGCGTGGCCCTGGCCGGGCATTGATCCCGCGGACTTCATCGGGTTGGCAGAGCACAGCGATGGGCGCCGCGCCATGTCGGCGATCGAGGCGCTGGTCCTCGGTCTGTCGGCCAACGGCGGCCTCGTCAAGCGGGTCTACCTCGTTGGACCCGACGGCACGACCATCTACTACTTCTCCCTCTGGCCCATGGCGCCGGACGAGCCTCGCTGAGGGCTGCCGGCGACGACGCTCGGCGAGCGCCGTTCAGCCCTGCGGTGGTCGGCTGGTAGACTCACGCTCCCCGTGGGCGAGTGGCGTCGATCGGCGTCACGGCCGCGGCATCGGAAGTCGGAGGCGCTCGGGCGCATGGCTCGGCAAGATCGGGAGTCCTCGGGCAGGACCGGCCGGCGATCGCGCCGGCGCGGCATGGCCGGTGGATTCCGGCGTGCGCTGGGATTGCTGGCCCTCGCCCCGATCGCGAACCGCGCCCCGGTGTATGCGCGCCTGCTCTGGGCCCTCGTCCGCGACGACCGAACCCCGGCCGCGCGCAAGGCGCTGCTCGCCGGCGCCCTCGGCTACCTGGTGCTCGGTCGGGACCTCGTTCCGGACAACCTGCCGATCCTCGGCGGGCTGGATGACCTCGTGGTCGTGGCGCTGGTCCTCGACACGTTCGTGGACGGGCTGGACCCGGACCTCCTCGATGAGCACCTCGCGGCGCTCGATATCGATCGCGTCGCGTTCGACGCGGATATCGCCCGGCTTCGGCGGGTCCTGCCGGGTCCCATCCGGCGCACGATTCGACGCCTGCCCGGCCTGATCCAGGCAACGGGCGAGGCATTGCGGCAATCCGGTCTCGGCCCCAGACTGCGGGGCTGGATCAAGAAGGAGGAATCAATCGCGTGAAGGTCATCCTGACGAAGGACGTCGCCAAGCTCGGCAAGGCGGGCGAGATGAAGACCGTTGCCGACGGCTTCGCCACGAACTTCCTCATCAAGCAGCAGCTCGCGGTCCCCGCCGCTGGCGGCGCCTACCGCGCCTGGCAGCACGACATCGCGTCCCGTGAGGACAAGCGCAAGCGCGAGCGTGAGGACGCGGAGATCGCGGCCACGCGGATCGCCTCCACGACCCTCACGATGGGCGTCAAGGTCGGCGACGCCGGCAAGCTCTACGGCTCCATCACGACCAAGGACATCGCCGACGCGCTCGGCCGCCGCGGGATCGTCGTGGACCGCCACAAGATCGAACTCGACGAGCCGCTCAAGTCTCTGGGTACATACAAGGTCGCGGTCAAGGTCTTCTCGGGCATGACGCCCGAGGTCACGGTGATCGTCGAACCCAAGGGGTAGCGGCTCGCCGGCGTCGCCTCGCCGCAGGCACGCCTCGCCGCCGGCGTCGCCTCGCCGCCTCGCGGCCGGCACGGGTCGCGGCGCGTCGTTTCTGACAATTGCCCGTCACGCGGGAGCAAGTCTCTGATTTCGTGACAAGTGCGCGTGTGGTGGGCGCCTGCCGGAAACTCGTCGCGGTTCCGAGCGTGACGGTCGGGGTCGAAGCCCGTCCGGTCGTGACGAGTGCCCGCCTGGGGCGCATCTGCCGGAATCCAGCGGTTCCTGGTCCGGCATCCGATGACGCCAGCGCGGATTCCGATGACGCGAGGGCCTCGTGCCACGCCGTTGGCACGCCGCCGCGCGACAATCGGCGGCGTGACACCCGTGACCGAGCGGACGATCCTCCACGTTGACCTCGATGCGTTCTTCGCGGCCGTCGAACAGCGCGACCGCCCCGAGTTGCGCGGCAAACCTGTTGCCGTCGGCATGGGCGGGACCGGTGATAGGGGGGTCGTGAGCGCTGCCTCGTACGAGGCGAGGAAGTTCGGGGTTCACTCCGCCATGCCGATCCGGACGGCGAAGCGGCTCTGCCCAGAATGCGTCTTCGTGCCGGTGGACGGCGCCAAGTACCAGCGCGTCAGCCGCGAGGTCATGGCGATCCTGCGGCGCTTCACGCCGCTCGTGGAGCCGATCTCGATCGATGAGGCGTTCCTCGACGTGACCGCCTCCCGTGCGCTGTTCGGCGACGGGCCGGCGATCGCCAGAAAGATCAAGGACACGATCCGCGCGGAGATTGAATTGACCGCGTCCGTAGGCGTCGCCTCGACCAAGCTCGTTGCCAAGATCGCATCCGACCTTCGGAAACCGGACGGCCTCGTGGTGGTCCCGCCCGGCGAGGAAGCGGCGTTTCTGGCGCCTCTCGCGATCTCACGACTGTGGGGCGTCGGGCCGCAGACGGCCGCCGCGCTGCGTGACTTCGGAGTGACGATGATCGGCGACCTCGCGACCCTGGATCGGGCGTCGCTCGTCCGTCGCTTCGGGCGGCACGGTGCGTCGCTCGTGGACCGCGCACACGGTCGGGACGCTGATCCGGTGAGCGATCCCGACGTCGCGAAGTCGATCGGCCACGAGCACACGTTCGACCAGGACACCTCGGACCCGGAGGTCCTCGAGCGGACACTTCTCGCGATGGCGGAGGGTGTCTCCGGGCGGCTGCGCGCGGCGGGCCTGAAAGCCGCCACGGTGACGGTCAAGGTCCGCGACGCCTCCTTCAACACGCTGACGCGTCAACGGACCCTGAGCGAGGCCACGGACCTGACCGAGCCGATCTGGCGTACCGCGGTCGAACTCGCACGGCCCGAGACCAGGGGCAAGAAGATCCGCCTGCTCGGCGTGACCGCGTCCGGGTTCGGCGAGCGGGAGCAGCTCGGACTGTTCGAGGCCGGGGACCCGCGCCGGCGGCAGGCAGTCGAGGCGGCGGACGAGCTCCGTCGTCGCTTCGGGCCGCGCGCCATCACGCGGGCGCGCCTGCTCAGCACGGGCCTTCCGGCGCCGTTCGAGCGCGACTTCGGCACGGCGGCAGAGCGGCGCGGGGACCATGCAGCCGATGTCGCGCGATCCGGCCGGAAACGTTCCGCGGCGCCGCCGCCGGCCGGGCCGGGAAAGCCCGATCCGGACGGGGAGATCGACCCCGAAATGCCGGACGTCGGGACCGATCCGGAGCCCCCAGAAGCCCCGTGACAGCCTAGCTGGCACACCGCCCCCTCAAGGTCCGGACATCGGAACCGAAACCCTTGACATCGAACAGGTGTTCGGTCTAGGATCCGCATATATCGAACACCCGTTCTGATCGTCCAGTGCCCGGCCGACCTGAGCGCACAGCCAAGTTTCGCCCCCGGAAGGAGCCATTCGTGGCCATGATCAGAGTCGAGCCGGTCCAGGTACAGGTGCGGGCAGACTGGTTTGACGGTCGCCCGCGCGAGATCACCTGGCAGACCCGGCGCCTGCCGGTCACGCGGGTGGTCGGCGTGCGCGACGAGACCGCCGCGTTCCCCGTCATCGTCGGGCCGCGGACCATCTTCGAGGTGGACACGCCGGTTGCCCGCCTCACGCTTTCGTACCGACACCGGACCCGCCGATGGGCCATCGAGGGCATGGACGAGCGGCGCCGCGCCGCCTGAACGCATGGCCTGACCCAGGCCGGCCACATCGAATACACCCGCGCCGGTGCTCGACCTCCCACCGAGCCCGGCCGTGCCCGCCGACGACGGCTCCTCCCGTCGTCGGATATCGGAAGCGGGGCGGGCGCAGCCGGTACTGCGCTCGCCCCGTATCCGGCAGACGCGGCCCGCGGCCGAGAGCGCTAAGCGCGACGACGGCGCCTCATGGCAGCGCGCCCCTACAATCGTCGGCGTGCAGGAGATTCCCACACATTTCCGGGACCTGACCCTCGACGCGTTCGTCGACCGACTCGCCTCCGCAGACCCGGTGCCGGGGGGAGGCAGCGCTTCGGCCGTTGCGGCAAGTCTCGCTGCCGGCCTCGTCGCCATGGTCGCCACGCTGTCCGAGGGTCGGCCGCGCTACGCCGTGCACGCCGCGACCCACGCACGCACCAAGGCCGCCGGCCTTGAGCTGGCGGATCGCCTCCTCCGCATTGCCGACGAGGACGCCGCCGCGTACGGCGCGTTCTCCGCCGCCCTGAAACTCCCGCGCGAGACCGAAACGGAGCAGGCCACGCGCACGGCCGCGATGCGGGACGCCGCGCGCGTCGCCGCCGAGGTGCCGCTCCGCTGCGTGGAGGCGTGCCTGGAGGTCATCACGGCGGCCGAGCTCCTCGCTGCGCGCTGCAATGTCAACGCCTCGTCGGACCTCCACGTTGCCGCCCTCCTGTCCGAGGCCGCGGCGAAGGGTGCGGCGGCGAACGTCCGCGTCAACCTCCCGTCGGTCGGTGATTCCGCCTGGGCCGCCGCTATCGAGCAGCGTCTCGAGGAACTCCTGCGCGGCATCGCGGGGCTCTGCGCCAGCACACACAAGGTCGTCGCAAGCGGCGAATCCCGCCCACCCGTCGCCTCCCTCGCATGACGGTGCAGGCGACGGCACGAATCCTCGAGGGTGCGCCGATCGCGGAGGAGATCCTCGCTCGCGTCCGCGCGGACGTTGCCGACTTCACACAGAGTCAGGGCCATCCGCCGGGGCTCACCGTCGTCGTCTGTGGATCGAGCGCGCCATCCATGGTCTACCTGGACCGGATCCTCAAGGCCTGCGCCACGGTCGGGATCGACGGCCGGATGGTCCATGTGACCGGCGACGATCCAGACACCCAGTCCCGGGAGCTCGCGGCAGCCCTCCGGGCCTTGAGCGCAGACGACGAGGTCTCCGGGATCATCGTCCAGATGCCACTACCCGCCGGGATCGGGATCAAGGTCGTGATCGACGCGATCGATCCGGCCAAGGACATCGACGGCATCCATCCGCTCAACGCCGGCCGCCTTCGGCTCGGATTCGAGGGCTTTGTTCCCGCAACCGCCCATGCCACGCTCGAGATGCTCGAACGCTCCGGCGTCCAGATCGCCGGGGCCGAGGCCGTGGTCGTCGGGCGCTCACCGGTGGTGGGGATGCCGGTCGCGTTCATGCTCGCCAAGACCGGCGCGACCGTGACCGTCTGCCACTCGCGGACCCGCGACATAGGCGCCCACACCCGGCAGGCGGACATCGTGGTGGTTGCCGCCGGTCACCCGGGCCTCGTTACCGGGGCCATGCTCAAGCCGGGCGCCGTGGTCATCGACGTAGGCATCAACGTCGTGGACGGGCACCTCGTCGGTGACGTCGATATGGCGTCCGCCCGCGAAGTTGCCGGCGCCATCGCGCCGGTGCCGGGCGGGGTTGGCCCGCTGACCAACGCCCTGCTGCTCGCCCATCTCGCTCGCGCAGCCCAGCGTCAGGCCGCCGAGCGTTCAGCCGTGACCGCTCGAGGAACCGAATGACCTTCCCGTCAGACCTGGACATCGCCCGATCCGTCACCCCGCGGCCGATCATGGACGTCGCCCGCGACCTGGGGCTGCGGGATGACGAGGTAGAGCCGTACGGCTTCACCAAGGCCAAGATCCGTCTCTCGGCGATCGAGCGGCTGGAGGCGGAGCGGCCCCGGGGCAAGTACGTCGTGGTGACGGCCATCAGCCCGACACCCCTCGGCGAGGGCAAGAGCACTACGACCGTGGGCCTGGCCCAGGGTCTCAACCGGATCGGGCGCAAGGCGGCGGTCTGCATTCGCCAGCCCAGCCTCGGCCCGGTGTTCGGGATCAAGGGCGGGGCGGC
Source organism: Chloroflexota bacterium (assembly GCA_015661135.1). Classification (GTDB taxonomy): domain Bacteria; phylum Chloroflexota; class Limnocylindria; order Limnocylindrales; family CSP1-4; genus UBA5189. The sequence continues at coordinate 2,631 of JACVXW010000063.1, read as the reverse complement.
GGGCGGCGGCCACAGCCAGGTGATCCCGATGGAGGACTTCAACCTCCATCTCACCGGCGACGTCCACGCCATCGGGGCCGCCCACAACCTTGGCGCGGCGTTCGTGGACAACCACATCCATCACGGCAACCCGCTCGGGATCGATGCCCTCAACGTCCTCTGGCCGCGAGCGCTGGACATCAGCGACCGGGCTCTCCGGAGGGTCGTCGTGGGCCTCGGCGGCAAGGAGAACGGTTACCCGCGCGAAACCGAATTCGTCATCACGGTCGCGTCGGAGGTCATGGCGGTGCTCGCCCTTGCCCGCGACCTCCGCGATCTCCGCGAGCGCCTTGGCCGGATGGTGCTGGCCACGACGAGGGACGGCAAGGCGATCACGGCAGAGGATCTCA
>JACVXW010000063.1:0-2220 GCA_015661135.1 Chloroflexota bacterium | reverse complement strand
TGACCGTGCTCCTGACCGACGCGATCAAGCCGAACCTGCTCCAGACCCTGGAGGGCGGCCCGGCCTTCGTCCACTGCGGCCCGTTCGCGAACATCGCCCACGGCAACAACTCCGTGCTGGCGGACCGGATCGCCCTGGCCACGAACGAGATCGTGTGCACCGAGGCCGGGTTCGGGGCGGACATGGGCGCCGAGAAGTTCTTCAATATCAAGTGCCGGGCGTCCGGGCTCCGGCCGGACGCGGCCGTGGTGGTTGCCACGATCCGCGCGTTGAAGATGCACGGCGGGGTCGGGAAAATCGTGGCCGGCAAGCCGCTGGACCCCGCGCTCGGGCAGGAGAACGTGGAGGCAGTGGAACGCGGCGCCCAGAACCTCGCCAAGCAGATCGAGAACGTCCGCCTGTTCAACGTGCCGGCGGTCGTGGCGATCAACGCCTTCCCGACGGACACGCCGGCCGAGGTGGAGGCGGTCCGTCGGGTCGCCCTCGCGGCGGGTGCCCATGCGGCGGTCGTGGCCAACCACTGGGCGGAGGGCGGGGCCGGCGCCGAGGACCTCGCGGCGGCAGTCTGGGCCGCGGCCGAGGAGGGCGCCCCAAACTTCCAGTTGCTCTACCCGGACGACGCCCCGCTGACCGCCAAGATCGAGGCCATTGCCACGAAGGTCTATGGGGCCGACGGCGTGGACTACCTGCCGGCCGCCGCGAAGCAGCTCAAGCAGTACGAGGAACTCGGCTTCGGGCACCTGCCGATCTGCATGGCCAAGACGCAGTACTCGCTCAGCCATGACGCGGCGCTCAAGGGCCGGCCGTCCGGCTTCCGCGTGCCAATCCGCGAAGTCCGGCTATCGGCCGGCGCCGGGTTCATCACGCCGCTCGCCGGGGAGATGCGGACGATGCCGGGTCTGCCGTCACGGCCGGGCGGCGAGAACATCGACATCGACGCGAACGGCGAGATCATCGGCCTGTTCTGACGCCGGTCCGGTCCGCGTGGGCGGGCCGACGGGATCAGCCGAGGCGGCCGGTGCTCGCGAGCATCACCGCGGCCACGATAAGGCCGGCCAGGATGCCGAGCCCACCCGCGCCCCACGCCATCGCATCGACCGGGCCGAGCGCATCACCATCGCCGTGGGCGTGATCATCGTGCCCGTGGTCGTCGCCGTGGTCACCGGCCCCGTGCGGGCCGGCCATCGCGTCACTCTCGTGGGGGTCCATGTTCGTACTCGTCATGCCGCTTGGTGCACCTCCGGCCCGGATCGTACACGGCGCGCCCGTAGACTCGCGAGGTGCCGCCGAACCCGACCCCGCCCCTGAGCCTGACCGCGCGCCTTCCGCCCCCGCCGATCGACGCCGGTCTGGCCGCGAGCCTCCGCGGCCTCGATCGCGACGGCCGGCTGCTCTTCACGACCCGCGTCCTGCGGATGTTCGGCTACGGGTTCCTCGCCGTCGTCCTCGTCCTCTACCTGGACGCCGTGGGCCTGGACGCCCTGACGATCGGGCTCGTCCTGACGCTGACGCTGGTCGGCGACACGGCGATCTCGCTCTGGCTGACGACGCGGGCGGACCGGATCGGGCGGCGGCGGGTGCTGATAGCCGGCTCAGTCTTGATGGCGGCGGCCGGCGCCGTCTTTGCCGCGACGAGCTGGGTGCCACTCCTCATTCTCGCGGCCACGTTCGGGGTCATCAGCCCGACCGGCAACGAGGTCGGACCGTTCCTCGCCGTCGAGCAGGCCGCCCTCAGCCAGGCGACCCCGGACGCGCGCCGAACTCCCACGTTCGCCTGGTACAACCTCGCGGGCTACGTGGCGACGGCCGTGGGGGCGCTCGCCGCCGGCATCGTCAGCCAGGCCCTGCTCGGGGGAGGTGCGGCGCCCGTCGATGCCTACCGGGCCATCGTCCTCGGCTACGCCCTCGTCGGGCTGGCGATGGCCGCCGTGTTCGCTAATGTTGGGGCCGCGGTCGAGGCGCCCGAGGCGCCCGGGCCCACCGGTGATGACGGAGTCCGGCGCCGCCTCGGCCTCGGGCGGTCGAAAGGGATCGTCGCCCGGCTGTCCGCCCTGTTCGCGCTCGATGCCTTCGCGGGCGGGTTCATCCCGCAGAGCCTGATGGCCTACTGGTTCCACCTCAAGTTCGGTGTGGAGCCGGCCGTGCTCGGTGGGATCTTCTTCGGGGCGAACCTGCTTGCTGCCGTCTCGTCGCTGTCCGCGGCGCGGATCGCGGCAAGGA
>JACVXW010000062.1 GCA_015661135.1 Chloroflexota bacterium | reverse complement strand
GATCCGCCGGCGCCCTTGACCGCCGCGGCCGACAGCTCGGTGGCGAGAGTCGAACCCGAGCCGCCGCCCCAGCCGCGCGGCGGCAGCACGGTCGGCCTCAGCGACTGGGAGCGCTGGCTCGAGTTCTGCGCCCGGATCGACGGCTTCCCGCGCCACCTGAGCATCCACTCGGGCGGGATGCTCGTGACCGCGGCCCCGCTCATCGACATCGCGCCACTCGAGCGAGCGACGATGAAGGATCGCGTCGTCGTCCAGTTCGACAAGCGCGACGTGGAGACGCTCAAGCTCATCAAGCTGGACCTGCTGGGGCTCGGCATGCTCGCCGCGATCGATGAGACGCTCGATCTCATCGAGTCCGACTGCGCCACCTGCATCGACCTCGACGCCACCCCCGAGGAGATCCCGGAGGTCTTCGCGATGCTCCAGGCTGCCGACACCGTGGGCGTGTTCCAGGTGGAGAGCCGGGCCCAGATGCAGACGCTCCCGAAGTCGAGGCCGGCGAGCCTGGACGATCTCGTCGTGGAAGTGGCGATCATCCGGCCCGGGCCCATCCAGGGGAACGCCGTTCACCCATACCTGCGGCGCAAGCAGGGTCTCGAGCCGGTGACCTACCTCCACCCCAGCCTGGAGCCGATCCTTGCCGAGACCCTCGGCGTGATCCTGTACCAGGAGCAGGTGATGAAGGTCGCCATCGAGGTCGCCGGGTTCACCCCGGCGGACTCGGACGGATTCCGCCGGGCGATGGGCACGTGGCGATCCACGCGCGAGATGGAGAAGCTCCATCGCCAGTTCGTGGACGGGGCGCTCAGGCAGCCCGGCATGGACGAGGAGACGGCCGAGGAGCTGTTCCGACGGGTCGCCGCGTTCGCCAGTTTCGGGTTCGCCAAGAGCCATGCCGCCGCGTTCGCGCGTACTGCATACGAGTCCAGCTTCCTCAAGCTCTTCTACCCGTCCCAGTTCCTGGTCGGGCTCATCAATGCCCAGCCGATGGGCTTCTACCCGGTGGAGGTCCTGGTCAACGACGCCAAGCGCCACGGGGTGGCGATCCTGCCGGTCGACATCAACGCCTCGAGCTACAGGACCACGACCGAGTGGGCCGGCCGGCCGGGCTGGGCCCTCGCAGGCGCGGCCGGCGACGACGGCTCGCACGACGCCGACGAGGGTGAGCCGATCCCCGAGGGCGCGGGCATCGCCGCCCGGCCGTCGCCGGTCCGGACCTCGGCCTGCTTCAACCCGACGACAGCCGCGCGGGATCGGTGGGCGGCCGCGGACGCGGTTGGCTGGGGGGTTCGCCTGGGCCTCCAGCTGGTGAAGGGGATCGGGGAGCAGCATCAGGGGCTCCTGGATCGGGAACTGGCGCGGGGTCGGTACGAATCGCTGGCCGATGTCGTGGAGCGGACCGGCCTGCCCGAGGAGACGATCGAGCGGCTCATCCGGACCGGGGCGCTGGATTCGCTCGGCCGGCCGCGCCGCGAGCTCCTGTGGCAGCTCCGCGAGGTGATGGGCGCATCACGCGGCAGGGTGGACGGAAGGACGGTCCGAAGCACGGACCGGGGCACGGTCCGTGCCCGCGGAAAGCGGTCCGTGGCCGCCGTGGCCGTCGCGGCCGGCAGGCCGATGGACCTCCGATTGCCGGCCACGGATGCCCCGGAACTGCCAGCGCTGACCGAGACGGAGCGGATCGGCGATGCCTACGCGGTCATCGGGCTGGATGCCGCCCGGCAGGTGGTCTCGCTGTTCCGGCCGGCATTGGAGCGCCTCGGCGCGGTGACGAATGCCGCGCTCGCGGATCGTCGGCCGGGGCCGGTCCGGATCGGCGGACTCGTCGTCACGCGCCAGCACCCGATGACCGCGAAGGGCACGGTCTTCCTCGCCCTCGAGGACGAAACCGGGATGGTCAACGTCACCCTCTGGCCGGACACCTGGGCGCGGCTGCGCGGGGTCGTCCGACGCCACGCGCTGCTCCTGGTCGATGGCGACCTGCAACGGGAATCATCGGTCGTAAACGTGGTCGCGCGCGATGTCCGGCCGCTGCCCGAGGTCACGAGCGGAGCGCGGGGGCCGGGCGGACCGGACGGCCCGAACGGGCCCGAGGTGCCCGAGGGCGTCCGACAGCTCGGTCACGCGGGGACACGCCGGCTCGGCTGAGCGCTGCGCTGGATACGCGCGAATGCCCCGACGCCGCGGCGCGGATCCCTCTCTGTGGCGGAGGTTCAGCGCCGGGCGGACTTCGCGGAACGCGCCCGCTGCTGCGCCCGCTGCTGCGCGCGCCGCTGGGCGTTCGCATTCGAAAGCGACAGGAACCGGCGATACCACGCTGCCGCGGCGGCGAAGAACACGCCCGAGAGCGGCCCGACAGACAGGGCCGAGAGCACGAGCTGCTGTTGCTGCGCCGGCTCGATGATCTCGACCGTGAGGCCGGGCGCGACCGAGTAGACGAAGAACGCGTAGGCCGCGAAATCCACCAGGGCAATGATCAGGCCAAGCAGGTAGCTGGCCCGGCGGGCGAAGAACCCGACGATGAAGATCGGGGCCATAGCCGGCGGCACAACCATCGCCTGGAAGATGAAGTTCGAGACCGTGGTGTTCGGCGCGACCACGACGGCCCCGAGCCCGCCGACGACGAGCGCGAGAGCCACGAGGAAGGCCCTCGAACCCAGCAGCCCTGGCAGGGCTGCGAGGTCCTCCCGGACGTTGGCCGGGTGGTACGCGTTCCGGAAGGCCGCGGTGATGCTCGGCCGCGCGCTGGGAGCGGAGGCGGGCGGCTGGACTGCCCCTGCGGCCACCGTCTCCGAATCGTCGGCGAGGAACTCGTCACCGTGCGTCTGTCGCCAACGGCGACGGGCATCGGCTCGGTCGGTTTGCTTCGCGCGCGCCACGGTCACTCCTTGGGATTGCCGGATGGGCGGGGTCCGCCACGCCGCGAGGGAGGCGACGCGGGATCGGAGCCATCGTACGGCGAATGGGCGAGCCCGTGCGCGGCCGCCCCCTCCCTGATCGGGCGGGGATGCGGAACGCGAGCCGCGGTTGTGCCCGGAGTGATCCGCAGGTGAGCCTCCGATGAGCCACGGGTGAGCCGTGGGTGAGCGCCCGGTGAGCCGGCTGCAACCGGGCGATGAGCCCCCGCTGCTACAACGGTGCCGTCTCCCCGCCCGACGCCCTGGACCCTTCCCGCCCGGAGGTCGTCTCGGTGGAACGCGCTCGCGCGGCGGCGTCGGCTGCCCTCTTTGCCATCCTCCTCGCCGCGACGGTCGTCCTGGCCGCTGCGGCACCGCGCCTCCGCGAGGCCGCGCTTGCGCCTGCTGCCGCGGTCGGCTGGCCGCCATCCACGCTCGTCGTCTCCGAAGTGCAGACCGGCGGGGCAACCGCGTCCGACGAGTTCGCGGAGATCGCGAACGTCGGCATCGCAAGCGTGGACCTGGCCGGCCTCGAGATCGCGTATGTGACGTCAACCGGCGGGACTGTAACGAAGAAGGCCGCCTGGACGACACCCACGATCCTCGAGCCCGGCCGGCACCTGCTCCTCGCGAACACATCCGGTGCCTACGCGAGCATCGCTGACGCCACGTACAGCGGCGGGTTCGCTGCGGCCGGCGGGGCGATCGTCCTCCGGGTCACCGGCGGCGCTCCGATCGACGCGGTCGGCTGGGGCGACGCCACGAACGCATTCATCGAAGGGGCGCCGGCACCCGCTTCGGCCGCCGGCTCGAGCCTCGAGCGCAGGCCCGGCGGCCTCGGCGGCAACACCACGGACAGCAACGACAACCAGGCCGACTTCTTCGTCCAGGTGACCCCGAACCCCCAGAACCTGGCAGCGCCGCCCGTGCCGGCGCCCGGTCCGACGGCCACGCCGACCATGAGCCCGACGCCGGTCCCAACTCCGGAACCGACCGCGACTGTCGGACCCTCCGCCACGCCCGTTCCAAATGAGAGCGCCACGCCCGACCCGACCTCGAGCGCGACACCCGACCCGACGCCGACCACGGCGCCAGATCCGACCGCGAGTGCGACGCCCGAACCCACTTCGGCGCCGACTCCCGAGCCGACGACGTCGCCAACACCGGCGCCGACGCCCACCTCCACGCCCGAACCGACACCGAGAGCCCCACGCCCACGCCGACGCCGACGCCAGTCGCGCTCACGATTGCCGAGGCCCGGATCCTGCCGGACGGGTCGGCGGCGATCATCGTCGGCACCCTCACGACGGACCTCGGCGCGCTCGAGTCCGCGCGATCCGGCTTCGTTCAGGACGCGACCGCGGGTATTGCCGTCTACCTCGATGCGGCACTCGCCGTGGCACTCCCGGCGGGATCGAACGTACGGCTGGAGGGCGTCATCGACGAGCGCTATGGCGCGCGGACGCTGCGCGTCGCGGCGACAGCCGTGATGGATCTGGGTCCCGGGGCGATTCCGCCGGCCGCTGCCGCCGAGACCGGCGTGATCGGGGCGGATCTGGAGGGCAGGCGCGTCGTCGTCGTCGGGCTGACCAGCGGATCACCCACGACGTTCGCGGACGGCCTCGGGATCCTGGTCGATGACGGGACCGGCCCGATCCGGGCGATCGTCGGCGCGGAGGCGCTCGCGGGCGCCGAGATTCCGGCGGGAACCCTCGTCCGCGTGAGCGGTCCGGTCGGCCAGCGCGACAGCAGCGGGACCGGCACGGGCGGCTACCGGATCCACGCGACCGAGCCGGGCGAGCTCGAGATCCTTCCGCCGCCACCGACGCCCACCCCGCCGCCGACGCCTGAGCCTACCCCCGACCCGACGCCAACCCCGACGCCGGAGCCATCCCCGGCGCCGAGCGCCACCTCGTCACCGACGCCGTCCATTTCGCCGACCGTCGCCATCGCGGAAGCCCGCGCCCGGGCCGTCGGCTCCATCGTCACCGTGATCGGCGTCGTCACCGCCGAGGCGGGCCGGATAGGTACGCCACCGCTCTTCGCCATCGCGGACGCGACCGCCGGCGTCCTCATCCGCCTCCCGGAAGGATCCTCGCCGCCTGTCCGAGGCGGGCTCATCCAGGTGACCGGGCCACTCGCGGCGCCGTTTGGCCAGCTGGAAATTCGGCCCGGGGCCGGAGGTATGGCCCACCTTGGCGTCGATTCACCGCCGGCCGTGCTCTCGATCTTGGCCGCCGACATTGGGGAAGGCACTGAGGCCCGGCTCGTCACGATGACCGGTCGGGTAACCGCACCGCCGAGGAAGAGCCCGAGCGGTGATCTGGCGATCGAGGTCACCGACGTTGCCGGGCGCACATTCCGCGTGATGACGGACGCGTCGAGTGGGCTGGCTGCGACCGACCTGCGCCTCGGCCAGACCTACAGCCTCGTTGGCCTCGTCGGGCAGCGCGCGTCGAAGAAGGACGCCCTCGACGGCTACCGGATCTGGTTGCGAGACCGTGGCGACGTGACCTCTATCCCGGAGGGTCCCGGCGGGGCGTCACCGGCCCCCTCGGCGGAGGGCGGCTCCCCGGCGGTGATGACCCTGGCGGAGGCCGCTGCCCTGACCGATGCAGCCGCGACCGTCGAGGGCGTCGTGACGGCAGGGGCGGGCCTGCTGGACGCCGAGGGGCGGAGGATCGTGATCCAGGACGCCACGGGCGGCATCGAGGTCCTCCTTGGTGCTGGTCTGGCTCCGCCGAGCGCGGGCGCGCGCGTTCGCGTCGAGGGCATCGTCGGGCGGGCATGGGGAGCGCCGCGCCTTCGAGCAAGCACGGTCCAGATCCTCGGCACCGGCCCGGATGTCGCCCCGCGAATCCTGTCCGGCACGCCGGGGGAGTCGCTCGAGTGGCAGGTCGTCCGCATCGCGGGCGCCATCAGCCGGGTCACCCGACTCGGCGATCGGTGGCGCGCGGACGTGCGCGTCGGAGGCGAAACGATCCTCGTGACGGGGCTCACCGGTGCGGGCATCGCCTCCACGTCCCTCGTCGAGGGTCGCGCCGTCACGATCGTCGGAATCGTGAGACGGCCCTATCCGACGGCGACGGATCGGCGCTGGGCGATCCTTCCAAGGGGCCCATGGGACGTGGCGATCGGTCCCGCCGGCAGCGCAGCCGCCACAGCTTCGGGTGCCGGCAACCATATCGGGGCCGGTGGCGCCGGCAACGAGTCCAGCGGTGGTGCCGGCGCGCCCGGTTCGCACCCGGCCATCCGTGACGTGGACATCGCCACGCTCGCGGACCACGTCGGCGAGCTGGTCCGAGTCGGTGGTCTCGTGGTCGCCCAGACCTCCGATGGGTTCAGCCTGGACGACGGCACGGCGATCGGGGCGATCGTCCTGCGCGGCGATGCGGCTGCGTTTCTCGATCTCATCGGGGCCGGCGAAGCGATCGGGATCGTGGGTCGCGTGGAGCGTCGGAAGGATGGATTGCCGGCGGTGATCGCGACCGATCCAGCCGGGCTCGTCCGCCTCGGGTCGCTTGGGGAGACCGTCCCGATCGCGGCTGGGGCATCCGCGTCCGGGGCCCCGAGTCCGACCTCCAGAGCGGTGGCTGTGGCCGGGCTCGGCGGTCCACTTGACGGTCCCATCGGCGGCTGGCTGGGCATGTCCGGCCTCCTGGTCGCCTCGGCCGTGTCGCTGTTCGTGGCTGCCCTGCGGCGGCGCCGCGTCCACCTGCGGCTCGCCCGCGTCGTCGCCGGGCGGCTGGCGGAGCTCAAACGATCATCCGGATCGGCTTGACGCCCGTTTGAACGCGCGTCTACCCTTGCCCGAGCCTCGCGCCGCGAGGCAGGTGTCACGCACGAGGAGAGTTGGGCTTGCCGAACGCGGATCACCGCGTCGCGCTCCCGGTCGGGGAACGGCAATACCACATCGATCTCGGCCCGGGAGAGCTGGCCGAGTACATCCTCCTCCCCGGCGATCCAGATCGGGTCGCCCGAATTGCCACCCGGCTCGAGTCCGTGGAATTCGAACGCCGGAACCGCGAATTCGCCTCCGTCACGGGGATCTACAAGGGCCTCCGCGTCTCGATCGTCTCGACCGGCATCGGCGCGGACAACGTCGAGATCGCGATCGCGGAGATGCTCGCGATCACCGAGCGGCCCACATTCATCCGGGTCGGTTCGAGCGGCGGGCTCCAGCCTGAGCTCGCACCCGGCGACCTCGTGATCTCGACCGGGGCGGTCCGGCTCGAGACCACGACCTCCTGGTTCGTCTCGGACGGCTACCCGGCGGTGGCCCACTACGAGGCGGTCTGTGCGTTGGTCGAGGCCGCCAGCCGGCTCGGCCACCGGCATCACCTGGGAATCACGGCCACTGCGCCCGGTTTTTATGGTGCGCAGGGACGCCCGATCCCGCAGCTTCCCATCCGATACCCTGACCTCGCAGCAGACATGGCACGCCAGCGTGTCATGAACTTCGAGATGGAGGCATCGGCCGTACTCGTGCTCGCGGGGTTGGCTCGTTGTCGGGCAGGCGTCGTGTGCGCGGTGTTCGCCCAGCGAACCACCGGGGACTTCGTCACCGGTGACGCCAAGCAGGCGGCGGAATCGGCCTGCGTGGAGACGGGGCTGGAAAGCCTCCGGATCCTCGCGGACATGGACCGCCGGAAGGTCGAGGCCGGGACGGATCGCTGGCGACCGTCGCTCGGCATGTAGTCAGATCGCGACTCCGGGCGGACGCCCGGGGCGCAGGGGAGCCCGAGGAGGAACTGGAAACATGGCGCAGGCCTATTGCGTGAAGGACAAGATGAAAGTCGAAGTCCAGAACCCCGTGCAGATCACGATGAAGAACGGCAAGGCGGCGCTGTCGGGCACCTGCCCGAAGTGCGGCACGAAGGTCTTCAAGATCGGCGGCTGACGCCCCCGGTTCGTGAAGCTGACGCCCCCGGTTCGTGAACCCTGGACCCCCCGCCGGCATGCCGGCGGGGGGGTCTGCGTGCCCGCCACGGGTCTCGGTCACGGGCGCCGCCGAGGGAGCCTCGGAGGCCCTCTGGTAGACTCGTCGGGTACCACATTCCGTGCTTCACTCCGGGGTTCGTCCTGCCGCCCGGGCGATGGCCAGGCTCCCCGATGGAGGTTCCCAGCCCATGTCCGTCCGTGTCGGGATCAACGGGTTCGGCCGAATCGGCCGGCAGTCTCTGAAAGCCATCCTGGAGCGCGCTCCGGGCGTGGAGGTCGTCGCCGTCAACGACCTCGTCGAGACGAGCCTGAACGCCCTGCTGTTCAAGCACGACTCCACCTATGGCGCCTACCCCGGCACCGTCGAGCACACGGATGACTCGCTGATCATCGACGGCCGAGAGATCAAGGTTCTGAAGGAGAAGGATCCGGCGACCCTGCCGTGGGGTGACCTCGGCGTCGACATCGTCCTCGAGTCCACCGGCATCTTCACCGACGCGGACAAGGCGCGAGCCCACATCAACGCGGGCGCGAAGAAGGTCGTCATCAGTGCGCCGGCGAAGGGCGAGGACATCACGATCGTGCTGGGCGTCAACGACGACCGCTACGATCCCGCGACCCACCACATCATCAGCAACGCCAGCTGCACCACGAACTGCCTGGCGCCGGCCGCCAAGGTCGTCCACGACCTCGTCGGCATCGAGCGCGGCCTGATGAACACGATCCACTCCTACACGAACGACCAGCGGATCCTGGACGTGGCCCACAAGGACCCGCGCCGGGCCCGGGCGGCCGGCCAGAACATCATCCCCACGACGACCGGGGCGGCCAAGGCGCTCGCCCTCGTGATCCCGGACCTCAAGGGCCGCTTCGACGGGTTCAGCCTGCGCGTGCCCACGCCCACCGTCAGTGTCGTGGACTTCACGGCCACCGTCAGCCGCGAGACGAGCGCCGACGAGCTCAACGCCGCCTTCCGGGCCGCGGCCGCGGGCCCGATGCGGGGGATCCTCGGCGTGTCCGACGAGCCGCTCGTCTCGTCCGACTTCCGGGGCGACGCCCGCTCATCGATCATCGACAGCGCGAGCACGATGGTTCTCGGCGGATCCATGGTCAAGGTCATCGCCTGGTACGACAACGAGTGGGGCTACAGCTGCCGCTGCGCAGACCTCATCCAGATGATCGCCACCCGACTTCCGGCGGCCGTCGCCTGACGGCCGAGGTCGCCACGCCGCGGCACGCTCTGCCCACGCCGCCCACGACAGACAGGAACCCGATGGACAAGCTCACGATCCGCGATGTCGACGTCGCCGGGAAACGCGTCTTCGTACGCGTGGACTTCAACGTTCCCCTGGCCGACGGCAAGGTCACGGACGACTCCCGGATCCGGGCGGCCGTGCCCACGATCCAGCACCTGCTCGCACAGGGCGCGAGAGTCGTCCTCGCCAGCCACCTCGGACGGCCGGACGGCAAGGTCCAGGACGGGCTCCGCCTGCGGCCGGTCGCTGAGCGGCTCACCCAGCTGATCCGGCGAAACGTTCCCGTCACCGGGGACGCATTGGGCGTTGGGACGGCGGACGCGGTCAAGCGACTTCGACCCGGCGAGCTGATCCTCCTCGAGAACCTGCGTTTCCATGCCGCCGAGGAAAAGAACGACCCCAAGTTCGCCGAGCAGCTGGCCGCCTATGCGGACGTGTACGTCAACGATGCGTTCGGCACGGCCCACCGGGCGCACGCCTCCACCGTCGGGATCGCGAAGCTCCTGCCGGCCTATGCCGGCTTCCTGATGGAGCAGGAGCTCGCCCAGCTGTCCAATCTCATCGGCTTCCCCCCCCGCCCGTTTGCCGCCATCGTGGGCGGCGCGAAGGTGTCCGGCAAGCTCAAGGTCCTCGACACGCTCGTTGGCAAGGTGGATGTCCTCGTCCTCGGCGGCGGGATGGCGAACACGTTCCTGCTCGCCCAGGGCAAGGCGATCGGCAAGAGCCTGGCCGAGCATGACATGGTGGACGAGGCCCGCCGCGTCCTCGCGACGGCAGAGGAGAAGGGCGTCCGGGTGATCCTGCCGGTCGACGTCATCGTCGCCAAGGAAGTCACCCGCGGCACGGAATACAAGACGCTGTCCGCGGAGAAGATCCCCGCGTCGTGGCACATCGTGGACATCGGCAAGGCGACCCTGGACCTGATGGAGGCGGCCCTCGCCGACGTCCGGACGGTGTTCTGGAACGGCCCACTCGGCGTCTTCGAAATCCCGTCCTTCGCCCATGGGACCAAGGCCATCGCGCGCTTCCTCGCCGATCGCTGTGACGCCGGGGCCACGGTCGTGGTCGGCGGCGGCGACTCGGTGGCGGCCATCCAGCAGCAGGGCCTTGCCTCGCGCTTCACCCATATCTCCACCGGCGGCGGCGCCAGCCTGGAGTTCCTCGAGGGTCGCGAGCTGCCCGGCGTGGCCATCCTCCTGGATCGCCCGGCCGCGGCGCCCGAGGGCGCGCCAGCGTGAGCGTGGATACGTCCATCGCGCTCGTCGGGGCGCGCGAGATCCTCGATTCCCGCGGCAATCCCACGGTCGAGGTGGACGTCGTCCTCGGCGACGGGTCGATCGGGCGGGCGGCGGTGCCGTCCGGGGCCTCCACCGGCGCCCACGAGGCGGTGGAGTTGCGGGACGGTGACTCGGCACGCTACGGCGGCAAGGGCGTCCTGACGGCGGTCGGCAACGTGACGGACGAGATCGGCCCGGCGGTCGTCGGGCTGGACGCGGCGGACCAGGCGGGCGTGGATGCCGCGCTCATCGAGCTCGACGGCACGCCGAACAAGGGTCGCCTCGGTGCAAACGCGATCCTCGGTGTCTCGCTCGCCTGTGCCCACGCGACGGCTTCCGCGCTGGACCTGCCCCTTTACCGCTACCTCGGCGGGGTCGGCGCGCGGACGCTGCCCGTCCCGATGTTCAACATCCTCAACGGTGGCCGGCACGCGACGGACTCGACCGACTTCCAGGAGTTCATGGTCATGCCCGTCGGGCTGGCCACGTTCTCTGAGGCGCTCCGCGCCGGCGCCGAGATCTTCGCCGCACTTCGGCGGCTGCTCCATGACGGTGGCCATGCCACGGGCCAGGGCGACGAGGGCGGCTTCGCGCCGTCGCTCGGCTCCAACGAGGCGGCACTCGAGATGGTCGTCCGCGCGATCGAGGCGGCCGGCTACCGACCCGGCGAGGATGTCGCGATCGCCCTGGACCCGGCCACGACCGAGCTGGTGGAGGCGGGCAGTGGGGGCAATGGCGCCCCGACCCGCTACACGCTTGCGACCGAGGGCCGAACGCTGGACTCCGGCCAGCTCATCGACCTGTGGGCGGACTGGGCGGCCCGCTACCCGATCGTATCGATCGAGGACGGCCTGGCCGAGGACGACTGGGCCGGCTGGACGGCCCTCACCGCGCGACTCGGGGGCGCCGTACAGCTCGTTGGTGACGACCTGCTGGTCACGAACCCGGATCGCATCCGGCGTGGGATCCGCGAGCGGGCAGCGAACGCCGTGCTCATCAAGGTCAACCAGATCGGGACGCTGACCGAGACGGTTCAGGCGATCGAGGCCGCCCGCCGGGCCGGCTGGGCGGCGGTGGTCTCGCACCGGTCCGGCGAGACCGAGGACACCACGATCGCCGACCTTGTCGTGGCGATGGGCACCGGCCAGATCAAGACCGGCGCGCCATCCCGGTCTGAGCGCGTCGCCAAGTACAACCGGCTGCTCCGGATCGAGGAGGAGCTCGGCGACGCGGCGGTCTACCCGGGCCGTAGCGCCCTCGCCGTTCGGCCAAGCCCGGCGTGACCACGTGCTGACCAGGGTCGTCGATCGGGGCGCGATCACCGGCGGCTTCGTGGGAATCGGCATGGCGCTCACGATCGGGGTGAGCTTCCTGCTCGTCATCCCGGTCGAGCCGATCTACTGGCTGCTTTCGATGCCGACTGGGCTCCTCATCGGCTACTACGCGAACCTGCGCGCGCGGCGCGGCCGCGGCGCGTGGGGCCGGATCGTTGCCAACGCCGCGTTCGCCGGGCTCGTGACCGGGCTGACCTTCGCGGCACTGCTCCTGGGCGTCAAGGCGCTCTTCTTCGCCGCCGATGACGGGTACCGCGATCCCGGCCTGGGCGGCCGGGTGAGCTGCCAGTCCGGCGCCGAGTGTGTCTATCGCCGTTACCTCGAGGACCAGCGTGCCGAGCTCGCTGACGCGGGGGTCACCGACGCGGCCACGTTTGCCGACTTCTACTGGGCACAGCAGCAATCGACCGCCGGTCTGCTCATCGTCCTGTCGGTGGCGTTCGGCGTGGCCGGTGGCGGGCTGTACGGAGCCACGAGGCCGAAGCCCGAATAGCCGAACGCCCCGGCGGAAGGCCGAGGCGTCGTCGTTGCTACGATGTGTTCCGGCCCGATGCGCCGGGCCCCGCTCAGGCCTTCGCGGCCTTTGCGGCCTTCGCCTTGGTCGGGGCCTTCTTATCGGCGGCGGCTTTGGTCGTCACCTTCGCGGCCGGCTTGGCCGTCTTGGCGGCAGCCTTGGTCGCCTTGGCCGCCTTTGCGGCAGCCTTGGCCGGCTTGGTGGCCGCCTTCGCGGCGGCCATTGCGGACGCTGCCTTCGTCGCCGTGGCTGTGGCCTTCGCCGACGCCGTGGCGGCCGCGACGGCGGCTTCAGCGCGACTCGACTTGCTGAGCGCGGCGCGGGCCTTGCCGGCTGCGGTCTGGGCGCCCTTGGCCTTGCCCGCCTTGGAGGCGGCGATGCGGGCCTTGGCGGCCTTCTGGGCGGCAGCCTTGCCGATCGTCTTGGCGACGTGGGACGAAGCCGCTGCTGCACCGACGCCCGCGGCATTCATCTTGCGAACGAGGCGCGACTTGCGGCGCGCGGCTGCGTTCGGGTGGATGGCACCGGCCTTGGCCGCGCGGTCCAGGGCGCTGATCGCGTCCGTGAGGGCTGCCTGGGGATCCACGCCCTCGACGGGCGAGGTGGCGGCCGCGAGTGCCGTCCTGACGAGCGTCTTCGCGGCGGAGCGGCGAGGTCCAAGGATCTCGTGCCGGCGCTCAGCGGATCGGACGCGCTTCAGGCCCGACGGCGTGCGAGCGCCTGTCCATGTCCGGGGCGTCTTGGCCAAGGTTCGAACCTCTCGATTGATGGTCTGAGATCAACGGGCGCGGGCGCGAGGCGACCGGGCGCGGACGCGGATGGTACCAGACCACCGAATTCGAGGCCATCGAGGACACAACAACGTGCACGCGGCGGCGGCCGGGCCGACTCGCGGGATGACCGTGCACGATTCCGTGACTGTCAGACCAGATCCAAACCGTGCGGAGTCGCCGCGCCTGTCAGACTTTGCCGGTGATTGCAATCGCGGGCGGCCTCGGCGCGGCCGTCTGCTGGGCCGTGGCCACGCTGTGCTCCTCGCGCTCGAGCCGGATGATCGGTGCGAGCTCCGTGCTCGCGTGGGTCATGATCATCGGTTTCACCGTCGGGATCATCCCTGCTCTTGCAGAGCGTCCCGGCACGCCCGCGCCTGACGGCTGGCAGATCGTCGGCCTCATCTTCGTCGGCCTCTCATACAGCGCCGGCCTCCTGCTCGCCTACCTCGCCCTGTCGGTCGGTCGGGTGTCGATCGTCGCGCCGATCACCTCGACCGAGGGCGCCGCCGCCGCCGTCATCGCGGTCGCGCTGGGCGATCCGATCTCGATCCCCACCGCCATCGTGCTGGCCGTGATTGCGGCCGGGATCGTCCTGTCCTCGATCGAGCGCTCGGCCGATCCACCGCCGACCTCCGCCGCCGGTATGCGGACCCACGACCCGGCCATGAACCGGCGCGCCGTCCTGCTGGCGATCGGGGCGGCCGCGGTCTTCTCGGTCGGCCTGGTGTTGAGCGCCCGCCTCGGTGCCAGCCTCCCGGCGACGTGGATCCTCGTGGCCTCGCGGGCCGTGGGCGTCCTCGTGATCGCTGTGCCCCTGGCGTTGCGTGGGCGTCTGCGGCTGGAGCGTCGGGCCGTGCCGCTTGTCGTGGTGTCCGGGATCCTCGAGGCCCTCGGGTCCGTGCTCTACGTGGTCGGTGCCCAGCACGGCGTCGCCACTGCGGCCGTGCTCTCGTCCCAGTTTGCCGCGATCGCCGCCGTCCTCGCGTACTTCCTGTTCGGGGAGCGCCTCGCCCGCGTCCAGGTGGCCGGCGTTGGGGTCATCGCGGTCGGGATCGGGGTCCTCGCGGTCCTCCGCGCCTGAGCCCTCGTTCCGGG
>JACVXW010000061.1 GCA_015661135.1 Chloroflexota bacterium | reverse complement strand
TATCGGAAGTACCTAGGGGGGCCGGCGCGGAGATAAACGACGGTCGAGTCATTCCTATGGCGTGCCGAAGATCGAGTGGCCGCCGATACGCCGCCAACGGACTGCCGGCTCTCCGTCAATCTCGACCCATTCGAACGTTGCGCGGCCGTCGGGTCCTGAGAAGCTCCAGGTCATCTCCCAGATCCCGGGCGCTCCCGCGACAGCCTTGACTCGGAGCTTCCTCGGCCACGGGTGGGTCGGATCCAGCCGCCTCCTCTCGCAGGCCGGATGGAAGTCGTCCTTCACGGCGCCGCGGAACCTTGCCCGCTCGGCCTCCGTGAGCCGACCCCAGTCGCCTTCGAAGGCAGGGGTGATCTCGAACTTCATGCGGACGGGCGATCACCCAGCGAGGCATCGAGGTGCTCAAACAGGGCCTCGGGGCCATCGACGACCGTGGCCCGGCCGGCTTCAATGTGCTCATCGACTTCCCGTTCCATGGTCTGCCAGCGTTCGGTCCAGAACCAGCGCTGGTCAGCAGGCACCGGAAGAACGGGCCGTAGCTCCACCCGGCCGTCCGCCTGCTCAACGATCTGGATCTGTGCGCCAGGCTCATCGAGGTGGAGACGTCGTCGCAGGTTGGCGGGCAAAGCCACCGTTCCCCGGGACTGGACCGTGACGAAGTAGGTCTTCATGCAATGCAGCATAGCTGTAATGCAGCGCCCGTCAATCGCCACCCTGGAGACGAGCCCAACCAAGGAAGCCCCGTCACGCCGGCTCGACTCCTTCGAGCTCGACCCCGTTCTTGACGAGATGGTCCCCAACGACGTCGAGGATCAACTGCGCGGCAGCCACGAGGGCCGCGACGTCGGGCTGCCCCAGGCCGGGCTCGTCCGAGGCCGGATAGCGCCCGCTCCGGACACCGTCCGTGAGGCTGACGAGGTCGATCGCATCGTCGATCTCCAGGCCGAGGGTCCGGAGCTCTTGTGACAGCGCGATGAGCTCGTGTGTCCGCGGTGGATCCGTTCCGGCAAACGCGATCGCGGCCTTCAAGGCCTTCTCGGCCGCCTGTTGCGCGAGCGACGACGCGATGCGTGGGGCGAGCTCGACACGACTCGCGACTGAACGTGCCGCGCCAAGGTCGCCCAGGGCGAGGCGAAACCACCAAACCGCGCTGTCCGGGTCAGGCCCGCGCGTAGACGACACGGCCTTGCTCCCCTGCCCATTGGACGATACCCCGCGGGCCCCGACGGTCCGGGGCCAGCTCGGCGGGCGTGGCGACGATGACGTCGGCAGCGACCGGCAGATCCGTAAACGATCGACGTACGGCAATGCGCATGGCGCGCCGATCGTCGACCTGGTCCAGCACGACGAGCAGGTCAAAGTCGCTGTCCGGCCGCGCGTCGCCGCGGGCCCGCGACCCGAACAGGACGATCCGGACGGGATCGACCAGGCGAACGATGCGGCCGACGATGGCCGGTAGCCAGTCCTCCGTGCGATCGCCGAATTGACCCGCCCATGCCGGCGGCGAGCCATAGGGTGCGACGGCCTCGCCGATCCGGGGCGCCCGGTCCGCTCTCCACGTCCTGGTCGCCTCGGCAGCGTCATACGGCCGGTCCGCCGCGCTCGCGCGGTCCGACGGTGGCGGTCGATAGCCGACGATCGCCAGGTCCTCTTCTTCGATGACGTGCTGGGTGCCAACCTTCGAGGCCGACAGCTTCCCTTCCCGGATCCAGCGACGGACGGTCTCCGGGTTGCGGTGCATCAAGCGTGCGACTTCAGGAACCGTGAGCATCGTGGCCTCCGGCGTGTTGTAGCAGCATACTACAACACCACCCTTTCACCGGACCCCGCGTTCGGCTCGATTCGCCTCAGGCCCGGAGCACGGGGACGTCGTAGGCGTCGAATGCGCGGTCCCGTGACACAACAACGGCGTCGAGCCGTGCCGCCTGCGCGACCAGCATCCGGTCGAAGGGATCGCGATTGTGCGGTGGGAGCGATCCTGCGCGCTCCGCGTCTGCCGCGGTGATCGGGACGGCTGAGAAGCCCAGCGCTTCGATCGCGGCGGCGATCCCCTGGGGAGCGCGGAGCTTGCCCAATGCCCGTTTGGTGGCGATCTCCCAGACGCTCGCTGCCGACACGAGCACATCGTTCGCAGGATCGATGAGCGCGGCGCGGGCGCCGTCCGTCAGCTCTGCCGGCGAACCGATCGCCCACAGCAGCGTGTGGGAATCCACGAGCAGGATCACGCCTCGAACGCGTCCAGCAATTCAGGGATCGGGTCATCGAAGTCGGGGGCGATCCACACTTGACCCTCCCAGATCCCGAGCCGCCGTGGTTGCGTGCGAGCCCGCAACGGCACGAGTCTTGCCACGGGGCGGCCGCCCCGAGCGATCAGGATCTCCTCCCCTCCTTCGACCCGCTCGATGAGCCGGGACAGGTGGGTCTTTGCGTCGTGGATATTTACCGACTCGGTCATGGCGGAAGCCTATGCGGTTAGTCCAGATTAGTCAACTACCTCGACTCGAGCTCGTTCCGCCGGCCTCATTCGCTCCTGCGAGGAGTTCGCTCGCTCGGTCGTGGACTTGTAAAGCCCGCATCGCGACGTCCAGTGAAAGGCTGCGGTTCCCCGAGCCGGTCTCATCGAGTTCGGCGATGGCTGCGAGGACCGCGGCAGCCTCACGGAGCGCTTCGACGTATGGCGCCGCTGCCTCGGTCTCGATCGCAACGATCGTCCGGGCCAGGGCTCGCTTCACGTGCGGGCGCATCCCCGAGAGCGCTGCCCGGCCGGCGATCGTGGTCGGGGTGGCCGTGCCCTGCTCGTTCATTGGCTGGCTCGGCATCTTCTCGGCACCCTCGGCTTGCTCAGGCCGGCGTTCGCGCGTTCGAACCGGTGAGGATGACCATGGCCGGCCCAATCCGCCGCTCGTCGGCCAGGAGACCGGCCCAGGAGGCGGCCGCTGCCCCCTCGACGCCGATGCCGGTCGCCTCCGTGAGCGCCAGCTGGGCCGCGTGGAGCTGATCCTCCGTCACGAGGACGAGGTCGTCGACCCGCCCGACCATCATGTCCAGCGCTTCCGGAATCGGCACCCGGCAGGCGATCCCCTCGGCATAGGTCGCGGCCGCTTCCGTCTCGACAGCCACGCCGGCGTTCCACGACAGGACCATGGACGGCGCGCCCGCGGCGGCAACGCCGACGATCCGACAACCCGGTGCGGCATGGCGCAGCCAGGCGCCGATGCCGACGATCAGCGCGCCGTTGCCGAGCGGGACGTACGCCGTCGCGGGCATCGGGATGGCACCGCGCTCCGCGGCGTCGGTCACCTCGACGGCGACCGTCCCCGCTCCCGCCGCGACCCACGGATCCGCGCCGTCGACGAGGAGGTGACCGCCCTCGGCCGCGGCGAAGGCGGCCGAGGCCTCGCGGGCCGCGTCGAAGTCCCTCCCCTGCTGGATGACGGTCGCGCCGAGGGCACGAATTCTGTCGAGCTTTCGCGGATTCGCGTGCTCGTCGGCGAACACGACGGCAGCGATTCCATGCGCGCGCGCCGCGAAGGCGAGGCCCTGTCCGAAGTTGCCGGTGGAGGCGGCCACGACCGGCCGGCCCGGGCCGACCCTCCCCTCCCCTGCCAGCGCCTGAACCGCCAGCCAGGTGCCCCGGCCCTTGAAGGCGCGGATGGGATTGACGCAGTCCACCTTGAGGACGATCTCGGCGCCCGCGGCCCGCGATAACCCTTCATGGACGAACTGGGGGCTCCCGGTGAACGCCGGGTGGATCCGGCCGTGCGCGGCGCGGATCGCATTGGGCTCCAGCTCTGAGTCGCGTCGGGCGCGGAACGTCACGGATCTGTCCACGGGGTGCGGGGGACAACGAAACGCCCGAAGGAACTTCCGCCCTTCCGGCTCAACATCCGCCACCAGAGCAAGCTCCGGGGCGGGACCGATGTTGCCACCGGTCGATGCGCCGTCTGTTTGGGGCCCCTTCGGGCAAGACCAACCATACGGGCGGGCCGGCAGGCGTTGAAAGGGTCTTATCCACGAGATTTCGGAAACGAGGGTCGATTCTCGTTGCTCGTCCACACCGGATCCACGAACGAGGGCCATCCGTCGTGGACAATCGGCGACGCGAGCTCCGGGGACTCAGGGAAGCGCCGCGCCCTCTTGGGGCACGCGAAAATGCCCAGAGGAACCTCGCACCCTCCTCGTTCCCCACACCTGATGCAAGCACCTGATGCGTCCCGGCGTCCCTGATGCAAGCACCTGGAACAACCAGTGGCCAGTGTTGCCACCGACCGGATCGCGAGTGGTTCGTAGCCCCTCCGGGCAAGACCTACAGTACGGGCGCAGCCCTGCTTCGGGAAGACACTTATCCACGAGTTTCAGGGTTCCGGTGGCGATTCCCGAGGTCCCATCCACAGGCCGTCCACGAAATCCGGCGGACTGATGCCGCTCACCCCTCCGGGGCGTCCCCTCCGTCACGCAGCGCGGACTCCCAGGTCGCGGCAACGCGCTCCAGTTCGGCGGCGAGGACCGGCGCCACCCGACCGGTGACCTGGACGTCGCGGTTGCCGTACTCGAGATCCACGGTCCCGCGCTCCCGGATGCGTGCTAGCAACTCCCCGGCCGTATACGGCACGTGCACGTCGACGGCCACCCAGAGCGATGCGAGCAGGGCCGAGACCTCGACCCGGAGCGTATCCAGGCCAAATCCCGTGAGGGCGGAGACAAACACGGCGCCCGCGATCGATGGAGCCGCCGCCGATCCATCGCGGGCGGCCGGTTCCAGGAGGTCCGCCTTGTTGAACACGACGACGCGCGGCTTGTCCCCTGCCCCGAGTTCGTCGAGCACGGCCTGCACCGTTGCTCGGTGCTCCTTGAAGTGGGCATCGGAGGCATCCACCACCTCGATGAGGACGTCGGCCCGGTTGACCTCCTCGAGCGTCGCCCGAAACGCGTCGACCAACTGGTGCGGCAGCTTGTGGATGAAGCCGACCGTGTCGGTCACGATCGCGGCCTGCCCGTCACCCAGCTTGACCTGGCGGCTGGTCGGATCGAGCGTGGCGAACAGCTTGTCCTCGGCCAGGGCAACCTCGGACCCGACCAGCGAGTTCAGGAGCGTGGACTTGCCGGCGTTCGTGTAGCCGACGATGCCGACCGTCGCCATGAGCCGGCGGTCCCGGCCGCGGGCCGTGGTCTCCCGGTTCTGGCGGACCTCTTCGACCCGCGCCTTCATCTTCTTGATCCGCTCGCGGATGATCCGCCGGTCCGTTTCCAGCTGGCTCTCGCCAGGCCCGCGCGACCCGATCCCGCCCTGGGTCCGCGACAGGTGGGTCCAGAGCCGCGTCAGGCGCGGGAGCTGGTACTCGAGCTGGGCCAGCTCCACCTGGAGCCGGCCTTCGTGGGTCCGGGCATGCTGGGCGAAGATGTCCAGGATCAGCCGGCTGCGGTCGATGACCTTGACGTTGAGCAGGCTCTCGAGCGCCTTCTGCTGGCTCGGCGACAGCTCGTCGTCGGCCACGAGGAGATCGAAGCGAGTCTCGTTCTTCGCTGCGACGAGGTCCTCGGCCTTGCCCTTGCCGACGTACCAGTTGGGATCCACGTGGCGGCGGTTCTGCCACTCGGCCCCGACGACCTCCGCCCCGGCGGTGGTCGCCAGGTTCGCGAGCTCGACGAGCGAGTCCTCGGCCGTCCAGCCGGAATCGTCGCCCGTGTCCACGGCCACGAGGAACGCCTTCTCGGCCGGCGGCGCGAGTTCTATGAGGGCGCGCCTGTCGCGGGAGGTTGGGGCCACGGACGCAGTCTAGCCCCGAGCCACGATCAGCCGACGCGCGACGCGCAGGGCCAGCGGATCCAGAGCGTCGGCTGTCGGGTCGAGCCACTCGATCTCCGGCTCCCTCCGGAACCAGGTCCGCTGGCGCTTCGCGAAGGCGACGTTCCGGGCCATGTTGCGCTCGATGGCCGTCTCGCGGTCGATCTCGCCGTCGAGCAGGGCCCACGATTCCGCGTAGCCGATCGCCGAGAAGGCCGGCAGGGTCGGGTCGTACCGCTCTCGGAGGGATCGAGCCTCGTCAACAAGGCCGGCGGCGAACTGCGCGCGGGCGCGGTCGGCGATCCAGCGCGCATGGGCGTCACGGGGCACGTCGAGGCCGAGCCAGGCGATGGGCGCCGTGTAACCGCGGGGTTCCGGGAGTGGGCGATCCCCGACGATCTCGGCAATCTCGAGCGCACGCCGGAGCCAGCCGGCGCAGATGTTCCACTGTGGCTTCGATGCCGTCGGCAAGGAGGGCGGCCTCGATCCGGCGCCGGAGGTCAGGATCGAACGGCAGGGCGCGAGTATCCAGGCCTCGCGCGATGGCCCGGAGGTAGAACCCGGTCCCACCGGCGAGGATCGCAAGCCCGCCGGCAGCCTCGATGGCTGGAAGCACCGTGCCGACATGGTCGATGAAGTCGGCGACGGAGAACGGCTGGTCGGGTTCCGCGAGGTCGAGGCCATGATGCGGAACGCCCAGGCGCTCGCCGATCGTTGGCTTCGCCGTACCGATGTCCAGGCCACGGAACACCTGACGCGAGTCGGCGCTGATGATCCCGGCCGGGATCCCCTCATCGCGAAGGGCGAGCGCAAGCCGAATTGCGAGGCCGGTCTTGCCGGTCGCGGTGGGTCCGGCGATGACCAGCAGGGGCGGAACAGCGCTGGGAGGCGCCGTTGTCACGCGACCGGCGTCCCCCGGAGGGCATATGGACCGGCGTGGTCGACCCGGACGGTGACCAGACTTCCGATCCATTCCGCGGCACCGGCGAGGTGGACGAGCTTGTTGCCCCGCGTTCGGCCGGATAGCGCGACTTCGCCGGGGCCCGGGTGGACGCCGCGCGGCTCGCTCCCCTCCCCCGTCGGGTCGGGATCGTCGTGGTCGTGGGATCGTTCACGGGCGACGGCGTCGACGAGGACCTCGACGTCGCGACCCAGCCACGCACGGTTGCGCTCGAGGCCGATCGGTTCCTGGAGGGCAAGGAGCGTGTTGAGCCGGCGTCGCTTGTCCGGCGCCGGAACGTCGTTGGCCAGGTGGTAGCGCACAGTTTTCAGGAATCCGAGTGTCCGCTCGAACTGGGCCTCGGTCTCGCCGCAGAAGCCGACGATGACGTCCGTGCTCACGGTGATGTCCGGAACGGCCGCCCGGATCTTGTCGAGCCGCTCGAGATAGTGCTCGGTGGTGTACTGGCGGCCCATCCGCCGGAGGACGTCATCGTCACCCGACTGGACCGGCAGGTGGAGTGACTCGCATAGCGACGCGCACTCGGCCATGGCCTCGATCAGCCGGTCGGACAGGTCCCACGGGTGCGAGGTGATGAACCGCAGCCGCGGGATTGCGGGGACCCCGTCGGCCGTGCGGATGCGATCGATGGCGCGGATCAGCTCCGCCAGGTCAGGCCGGGATCCCAGGTCGAGGCGCCGCCCTGCCCAGCGCTCCGTCCGGATGTGGGAGAAGCGTGCCTCGGGGGCAAGGTCGTGGCCATACGAGTTCACGTTCTGGCCGAGGAGCGTCACCTCGCGGAAGCCGGCCGCTGCCAGCGTTCGTGCCTCGGCCACGATCTCCTTGAATGGCCGGCTGCGCTCCGGGCCGCGGCTGAATGGGACGATGCAGTAGGTGCAGGTCTTGTCGCAGCCGTAGATGATCGGCAGCCAGGCCGAGATGGCCGAGCTTCGATGGACGCTGCCGCTCCCAACGGCCGCAGCCCGCGTGGCGGCAAGGTGGTCCGCCACCCCGACAACAGTCCGGCCAACCATCGTCGTGGCACCGACCATGCCGACCGGGGCCTGGGCCGAGGCGAGCCCAAGCCGGTCCACGAGCTCCGGCTCCTCGTCGGGGCGCAGGAAGAGGTCCACGGCCGGGAAGCGGCGCTCCAGCCCGTCCCTGTCCCGCTCGCGAACGGCGCACCCGGTGAGCACGATCCGCAACGAGGGATTCTGTGCCTTGAGATCCCGGAGGTAGCCCTGTCGGCCGATGACCTTGGTCTCGGCGAGCTCGCGGATAGCGCAGGTATTGATGAGGATCAGGTCCGCGGCGTCCATCGTGGGCGCTTCCGTGGCGCCCGAAAGGAGCAGCCGGCCGGCCATCTCCTCGGAGTCACTCCGGTTCATCTGGCAACCGAGCGTCCACACGAAGAACGCCGGCAGGGCTCGCGATTCCGGCCGGAACTCGTCGAGGCGCTCGTCGGCCGGCGGGGCCACGGTGCGCGCCGCGGACGGAGCCGGCGGCACCAGGTCGAGGACGGGCAGCACTGCCCGCCGGGGTCGTGGAGGGTGGATCACGCCGAGACGATACCCTTTCAGGATGGAACTGCTCTCCAACCCCGAGACCTGGATCGCCCTGCTCACCCTCACGGTCCTCGAGGTCGTGCTCGGGATCGACAATATCGTCTTCATCTCGATCCTCACCGACAAGCTCCCGGTCCACCGGCAGGCGCGTGCCAGGACGATCGGACTCGGCCTCGCCATGGGGATGCGGATCCTGCTCCTCCTGACCATCTCGTGGGTCATCGGCCTGACGGCGCCACTGTTCACGGTCATGGGCCAGGAGCTAGCTGTCTGGTCGCGACCTGATCCTCATCGGCGGCGGCCTCTTCCTGCTCGCCAAGGCGACCCTGGAGATCCACGAGGCACTCGAGGGCGACGAGGCGCATGCCGTCAAGCGGGGCAGCGCGTCGTTCGGTGCGGTCCTCGTCCAGATCGCCCTGCTGGACATCGTGTTCTCGCTCGACTCCGTGATCACCGCCGTTGGGATGGCCGACGAGGTCGCGGTCATGATCGCGGCCGTCGTCATCGCGGTTGGCGTCATGCTCGTGGCTGCCGCGCCACTCGCTATATTTGTGTCGCGCCATCCCACGGTGAAGATGCTCGCCCTGAGCTTCCTGCTCCTGATCGGGATGTCGCTCGTCGCCGACGGCCTCGACCTGCACGTACCCAAGGGCTATGTCTACTTCGCGATGGGCTTCTCGGTCTTCGTCGAGATGCTCAACCTTCGGCTGCGTCGCCGCCAGACGCCGGTCCATCTCCGCCCGACGCTCCTCAAGGAGGTCGTGGTCGACGACCCAGGCGTCGCGCAGCCCGTGGTGTCGTCGAACGACTGATCGGTCGTGGGTCAGCGACCCAGGGCAACCCTAACGCGGCCGGCGATGTCCGCTGGCACGTCGAGCCCGGCGTGGGCTTCAGCATAGGTTTCGCGGTCACCGTGGTAGTCGGATCCGCCCGTCGGTACGAGGCCGGCCGCATCGGCAACGGCACGCATCGAGGCGACGGTCTGGGCGTCGAACGTCCGGTAGTACACCTCCAGGCCACCGAGGCCGGCGTCATGGAGCTCGCGGATCACGTCCAGCCGCTCGGGTGCCTCCGAGAAGTGGGCGAGCACGGCCAGTCCGCCCGCTGCCCGGATCGCACGGATGGCCTCGATCGGCCCCAGTCCCTCACGGGCGACATACGCGGGCCGGCCACGCGACAGCCACGTCCTGAATGCCTCCTCGACGCTCGCGACGTAGCCCTTTCTGATCATTGCCCGGGCGACACGCGGGCGACCGAGAGCGTCGTCATCGCCGGTGTTCGGCATCGTCGCGAGCGCATCGTCGATCGGGCGCCCGATCTCCGCCAGCCGGCGGACCATCACATCAAACCTGGTTCGCCGCCGGCTTCGCTGGAGGGCAAGCGTGGCCTCGAAGGCGTCGTCATCCGGGTCCACGCCGAGGCCCAGGACGTGGACCTCGCTCTCGCGCAGGTCCAGCCGGTCAGCGGTGATGGCATTGAGTTCCACGCCGGGGAGGATCTCGAGCCCGGTCGGCACACTCTCGGACGCGAGGACCTCGCGTACCCCGGCCAGCGTGTCATGGTCCGTGATCGCGAGAAGTCGGACTCCGGCCGCGGCTGCAGCGGCGACGAGCTGTGCGGGCTCGAGGAGGCCATCGGATCGGGCCGTGTGGCTGTGGAGGTCGATCGTCGAGGGAGCCGCCGGGACCACGGGGTCGCTCGGTGCCCGG